>JBFMGH010000608.1:0-198298 GCA_040752795.1 Cyanobacteriota bacterium | reverse complement strand
CAATCCACGGAAGTAAACGATATATGGTTTTAAATTATTATAGGGTGTTTTTGCCTGCGTATCCGGCAAAAACACCCTGCCACTATAATCTGGAATCTATAGATTACTTTCAAGGATAAGTATAACTTGAATATCAAAGTCGGGTTTCATACAAAATAAGTTAGCTCATTTTGCTATGAGAGAAACTAGGCTTTCTATTAACTGATAAAAATATATTATTGTTTTATACTTAACTTTAATAACTCTTACATTATTCATAAACTATACAAAGCAAATTAAAACTAATAAAATTTTGATAGGTATAAATTAAAAAGTTACTATAACCATTGAATTATTTAATGGGGGAAAAATGGGCAAAATATTATCTGTAGCCTTTGTATGGCACATGCATCAGCCACTCTATAAAGACCACCTTACAGGCGAATATTTAATGCCATGGGTCAGATTACATGCCCTAAAAGATTATCTTGATATGGTACTTATTCTTAAAAATTACCCCAGAATAAGACAAACCTTTAACCTCGTACCTTCACTTATTGACCAGCTCGAAGATTATGGGTTTAACAATGCACACGACAAACACTCTCTTTTAATGACTAAACACGCTTCAGAATTCTCTGAAGAAGATAAAATCTTTATTCTTGAACGATTTTTCGATGCTAATTATAACAACATGATAGCCGCTAACGGCTATTATCATAGTTTATATTTAAAAGCCAAGGCTTTAGGAGCAAGTTCTAATATTCATTATTTTTCTAACAAAGAATATGACGATATTATAATGTGGTTCAACCTTGTATGGTTTGATCCCATGTGGATTGAAGAAATTCCTGAGCTACAAAGTTTCTATCAACAAGAACGAAACTTCTCATTTGAACAGAAAATTAAACTTCTGGAAATTCAAAGAAACATTATAAGAAAAATTCTACCTACATATAAAGAATATCAGGACAAAGGCCAGATAGAAATCACTACAACACCTTATTATCATCCTATTATGCCCCTTCTAATAGATACCAACTGTGCTAAAGTTGCAAGGCCTAATATGAATCTGCCCAAAGAAAGGTTCTGTCACCCGGAAGATGTTAAAGAGCAATTATTTAAAGCTGTTGAAAAATATCGTAAAGTATTTGGAACTACACCTAAAGGCCTATGGCCATCAGAACAATCTGTTAGCCCTGAAACAATAAAATATATCGTTGAAGCAGGTATAAAATGGACTATATCAGATGAAGGAGTACTGGCAGCTACACTGGGCACAGATTTCCCAAGAAACTTCTACGGAAACCTTGAAAACCCAAAAACTCTAAGCCAACCTTATAAAGTCTGCATCGACGACAAATGTATTGATATGGTCTTCCGCAATATTGTTTACTCAGACCTCATCGGCTTTCAGTTTGGAAAAATGGATCCCACACAGGCAGCCTGGGAACTCTATGACCGTATTAAAGATATACAACAAAAGTTAATTAACTCTACCGACAACCACCTCGTAACCATTGCACTCGATGGAGAAAACTGCTGGGAATACTATCAAAATGATGGTATCCCATTTCTAAATAAGCTTTATCAGTTTCTTAGCGATGATCAAAAACTTGATATAACAACAGTAAGTGAATATCTGGATAAAAATACCCCCAGCAAAATACTCAAACACATCCACTCAGGCTCCTGGATCAACAGGGATTTTCACATATGGATTGGAGACCCGGCTAAAAATACTGGCTGGGCTTACCTTAAAAACACCAGAGATGATCTGGTTAAATTCACACAGAATAATAACTATGACAAAAAAACAATAGAAAAAGCCTGGGAAGAACTTTATATAGCAGAAGGATCTGACTGGTTCTGGTGGTATGGAGACCCTAACGTTTCAGCACAGGACGATTTATTCGATGAGCAATTCAGATTACATCTTCAAAATGTATATAGATTACTAGAAAAGCCTATTCCTGCTTATCTACTTGTACCTGTTGAAGTTTTCCTTGGCAGATCACTTAAATATCCATCCTCTGCTTTTACACCTGTTATCAATGGAGAAGATGACCGCCCTGATGAATGGAGACAGGCTGGTTGTATCGAGCTTTCACCTGGTACGATGTATCAAAGTGATAAAATTCTGAGAAGAATCTGGTTTGGCTATGATGACAAAAACCTTCATATAAGATTAGACACAACACAATCAGTAAGAAAAAATAACTATGGCATATACATTTATGCATATAACCCTTATAGAGCTAGGGCCACAAGCAGTGTAAGGCTACGAACAAGCTCCATGCATTTACCATCAACATTTAGATATAAATATGCTTACGAAATAGCTCTTAATATTCAAGACAATCATATAGAGAGTAGTCTGTCCGAAGCTATACCTGACAACTTATGGGAAGTTAAAAGCCATACTAACACTAAAGCTGCTGTTGGATCAGTTGCCGAATTATCTATTCCATTTGACGAACTTCAGGTTCCTAAAAACAACGACATTCATTTTGTTGTAGCTATTGGAAAATCACAAATTCTACAGGAGATAGCCCCTGAAGATAATATTATTTCAGTTAAAAGAGTTTAAAAAGCAATATTAAAACCTTTTAAGTTTTTACAAAAGTCTCTCTGTACATGTTTAAAAGAGTATTCTGAAGTTGCAACATATAAGAGTCAAATTTTAGCTCTTTTTTCGCACTTGCAGAAAGTTTTCTACCCAGCTTTTTTCTATTTTCTTCTGAGTTTATAAGTCCAATTACTTTTTCTGCAAAATCATTTTTATCTGAAGCAATACACTCGTCAAATTTTAACAGGGCGTGTCCGACTTTATTAGAGAAAAGATCCCTACCATCAGGCTTAATTGTCACAACTGGTTTTTCCAATATCATTGAATAATAAACATCTTCCGGGGTAGGAAACGGGAAGGAATTTAAATAAATATCACATAGGTTTATTATAGATAACCTTAATTCTCTTTCTTGAAGAATTTCTAAATATTTAACCCTGTTTTGAAGGTTTTTTGTCTTAAAAAATTTCATTACAGTACTAGATTCTCCACCACCAGAGAACGCAAATATGGTGTTATCAGTACGTTCTAACACCATAGCAACTATTTCTAAAAAGCCTTCTGAAACCTTTTCAAGATGTGAATGAGAATAAAGCATAATAGATTCTTGAGAAAGCCCTATGTCACATTTTGTTTTATCCAGCTTATCTGTTAATATTTCTGGATAAGATAGTGAAACGATAGCCGGTTTTTCTGTAAATTTAAGCTCACTATCAAAAACAATCCCCAGATAATCAATTATGTCAGACACACAGGAAAGACCCGTACTTATACCTGATACACCTAAAGCTATTATTATAGGAGCCGGTTTCATTACACAAACAGCCTGACCTATTACATTATATAACCAGTCATTATATAGTAGTATATCAATCTTATCATTATTTATTTTATTAGCTATTTCAACTATAGTAGTTAGCCTGTCTTTACCTTTAGTGTCTACTTGGCTTACTACGCAATATTCAGACAACTCTTTAATATTTAACCTTGATATTTCAGGGGCCATAGCACAATCATAGAAGATAATATTAAATTTATCAGACTTATTGTGCTTAATAAAATCTATAGATAAGCTACCTGAAGCACCTTTATTTATACTTAATGACAATATACCAATATTTATCTTATTTTTTGGAGATAGGTCATAATTATAGCTAAGCTTAAGTTTATTTTTATAAGATAGAAACTTGCTCTCATAAATTTCTGAAAGCTCTAAAATTTTGACATAATTAAAATATCTTGTACCAACAAGTTTTGAGGCAAGTTCTGAGTACATAAAGCAAGACATTATAAATAATTCAGAATTATCAGGTTGCATTATAAACGCTTCATGAGAGAGGTTCCAGAGAACATCTAATATTTCAACCACTAAATCTGGCTTTTTATCAAGTATTCGTGCAACACTATCATACCAGGTTACAAGTAAATTATATGACTGAAGCAAGTTATTCTTCTTGATCAGTTCTTTTACTGCTTTAAGAAAATATGTATTTGCTGAATCAATGTCATGCTCGAATACTGATAGTATACCCATTTCATAATTAGACTGATAGCCATCTGGTAAAGACTTAATAGTCTCTGTAGCATACTTAGGTAAAGATATTTTTAAACCTGGAAGGTTTATTAAATAGTATGGAAAATAATTAAATTCAAAATAAGGAATACCTTTAGCACCGACTAATAACCTGTTAACAAAAACATTAGCAATAACAGGCAAACATTGCATATGTAAATCTTTTACTTTTGACGCAATTTCCTCATTTTCAGGCAATTCATACATACACGGATTAAGTATTCTCCAATTATGAAGCAATTTCTCAACCATATCATAATGTGTAACAGGATGAATATACTTCATAGCTTCAGTAATCAACAATGTTATCAAGTAAACATCTTTGCTTTCAGATGTATAATTTAACAAAAAATCCCATAATTGTTCAAGATCATCTTTAATAGCCGGCACACAACGGATAAGATAATTTGCATCACCAGTCATTGCATTCATCAATTCATATGCAACTCTTCTATTGACAATATTAGGATCATTTAAATATGGCTTTACCTGGTCAACAGTGACATTTTTTCCACCGCTTTCAACATATTCGTGCAGAAGATCCTGTATGCCCAACTCTGTCATTAATTAACCTTATTAGTCATTTATTTCATTAAAATTAATTATAAGCAAATAACGCTCCAGCTAATATAATTTTCACATTAAATGTTACCAAATACCAAAGATTTAAAATCTCTTAACTTCTATCATAATAAAATATCCTGAAACCAATGGGTAAAGAATACTTTAAATAGTTTATAAGCAAATTTAATGACCGTTTATCAAGCAATCAATTAAGAAAAACTTTGGATTAAAAGCCAGCTATAGACTTAATAAATATCTAAATTAATTTCAGATGGAAAAATACAAATTATATTATTAAGCCAGGCAGCTAAATAGATCCGGCAACACCCGCAGAGGATAAAGTTTTTCCTACCGCCTCAGAAATTATTTTTAATTCTTTCATGAGTTCATCAAATTGCTCAGGATACAAGGATTGAGCTCCATCACATCTGGCCGTAGTAGGGTCACAGTGAACTTCTATCAACAAGCCATCCGCACCTGCGGCTACAGACGCCCTTGCCATTGGTGCCACCTTGTCTCTTAGTCCTGTAGCATGACTTGGATCCACAACAACTGGCAAATGGCTGAGTGACTTTATTACAGGTATCGCAGATAAATCAAGTGTATTTCTTGTAGAATCTTCAAAAGTCCGAATACCTCTTTCACACAAAATTACCTGATTATTTCCACCTGCCAATAAATACTCTGCAGACATGAGAAGTTCTTTAACTGTTGCAGAAAGACCTCTTTTCAATAAAACAGGCTTACGAACCTGACCTAACTCTTTAAGCAGGTTAAAGTTTTGCATATTTCTTGCACCTACCTGAAGTATATCTACGTATTCCATGAACAACTCAATTTGATTTATCTCCATAACTTCAGATATTACTGCCATTCCAATCTCATCCGCTACTTCCTTGAGATATTTTAAACCTTCTTCTCCCAGGCCCTGAAATGCATACGGAGATGTTCTAGGTTTAAAAGCGCCACCACGTAGAACCTGAGCACCTGACTTTTTAACACTTCTGGCTGTTGTTTCCAGACATTGTTTAGTTTCTACTGCACATGGTCCTGCCATTATAATTAATTCTTTATTACCAATAATAAGATTTTCTTTAATTTTAACTTTAGTATTTTCCACTTTAAATGCTCTTGAAGCCAGCTTATAAGGTGATGATATTTTTATAACTTCCCTGACACCATCTAATAACTCAAAAACCCTTGCATCTACTTTAGAAGTATTTTCACCCACCAAACCAATAACTGTATTAGTTTTACCCACAGATAAATGAACTTCAAAACCAAATTGTTTAACAAGAGATACAACATTATCAACTTGCTTATTTTCTGCATTTGCTTTCATAACAATTAACATAGTACGAATCCTTCATATAAAACAGGGGAATATTCGCCAAATATAACACAAAAAATACGCCGTTGTGGCGTATTTTTTGATTTTGTTAAAGTCTTTTAATACTACTTGTTAAGGGTTTTCTTTTTAGCTGCTCCAGGAATGTTTTTCCAGTTTGCAGCCATTATTTGTTTGAAAGCCTTGAGAGCAGTATCTTCTAACTCTCCAAGCTCTTCAGCGGCCATAATAAGTTCTCTTAATGGTAAGAGTGCTCTAACGTCTCTGAGCGTGCCGAGCGCAGCACCTGCACCAGCCCTTACCAATTCATTTTCAGATTCATCTTGAAGAACTTTAACCAAAGCTGGAACCGCTCTTGTATCACCTAATTTACCTAAAGAGGTAACTGCATAAATCCTTACATTAACCCATTCATCATCAAGCATCTTAATAATTGAATCTACAGCCTTAGGATTGCCTAATTCACCTAATGCTCTTGTTGCATCACAACGTACATTAACTTTATCATGACTGAGTGAAATAATTAAAGCATCAACAGCTATCTCACCAATTTCTATTAAAGCATCTGTAGCAGTTAAACAAACCTGACTGTTATTATCACTTAAAGCTTCTACTAATGGTTCAACAACTTCCACACCGCCTAATTTACCTAATGCACGTGCAGCTCTCACACGAACATCAACATTGCGGTCTTCTCTCAATGATTCAATGAGAGGTTCTGTTGCTCTAATGTCACCAAGTTCGCCCAATGCTCTTGCAGCATATAAACGAACTGAACCATTTTTATCTTCTTGTAAAACTTCAATTAATCTATCTACTGCTCTAGGATCACCTAGCTCTCCAAGCATTCTTGCTGCATTATATCTTACTTTTTCGGATGGACTATTCTGTAGATCGTATATTAATTCATCGAAGGATTTTTCTACTTGTTTTTGTTTCTTATTTGTATTAACGCCCATTATTATCCTCCTTAACGCCCTTACTTTATGTCATATGCACCTTCCTTTCATGTCACTTCTGAACTTTTAAACTTCTATATGTTTAAAAACACATTTTGGGAAAAAGTTGACATGAAAGATCAATTTTCTTAACAAAACTTTTAAGATTTATGTGTACGATTAAACTCAAATAAGCTCCGCAAAAGTCTTTATTTAAACAGTTTTCAGCCTACATATTCATTGAAATTAATTGTTAACAAAACACTAAAAAAGGTAATTAATATTACCACAATAGAAAAGGTTTGACGAGCCTTTATTAACTATTATTTCGGCCTTTTTGGGTGATTGTTTTTTTAACTTAACATTGGTTACAATAATATTAATATTAAAACCAATAATGTTAATGTTACAATTAGGTTAACTTTTTACGTATATAGTACATTTCGAAATACAGCAAATAGCAATAGTATTAATTTAATTGATTATAAATTAACATGTAAGATTAATTATATATATTACAACCATAATACAAAATACATGATCGTTAAAAGACCATGTATTTAAAAGATTATGTGTTTACTAATAACCAACTATTATTTTTTATAGTCTTTTAACTGATCACAAAGATCTTTAATCATTGATTCAATTTGATGACCAATATTTTTCCTTTCTTCAATCTGATTTTCTATAACATCACCAATTTTAAAATGCTCCATCTTAATGGCAAATATTGAATTCATCTGATGTCTTATTTTAATTCCACCCAGTAAAGGAATTTTAGCAATATTTGAAAAAGCAGTTTTATACATTTCTAATGCGTCATCAGGGTCTGCCACATACTTTTTAACTTCTGCTGTCATCGTTATAGAAGCATAACTACCTATTGTTGCATCAGTTAAAAGCCCTGATCCCGTATGACGATTAAGTTCAATATGTAACGAATGCAATAAATGATGGCTCAAGAGGCGAAACTTGGCTCTTTTTCTGTCACCAAGCATTGTTTCTAGTTCGACCAGTGGGCCATAATTAATTATAATGTATCTGATTATTTCACCAAATAAAATCTCATCTTTGCTCTCACGCATTTCTTTCTTATGCGCAAGGTCTTGAATTGCCTTAAATATACTCATTATATATACCCTCCCTACAGTACATCTCTTCCATGTAAATACTTTTTAAGCGAATGAACTACAGCTTCAATGTGATAATCAAGTTTTTCATAGTCAATATTTCCGATAATATTTTCCTTGTTGTATTCTGCAATATTAAGAATAATTGTAACTGTAGAGTATATGTATCCTGCAGCTATTTCAGCATCGAAACTAATAATGCCAGGCTCAGTAACATCTACAAATGTAGTCTTCCATTCCTGCTTAAGTGTTTCAATAACCTGAGAAAACTTAGAAGATTTTTCACCATATCCTATAGTAATTCTAGACAACTGACCAAGTACAGTAGTTTCTGTAAGGTCTTGTGTAATTCTTTCTAGTTCATAGATAAGTCTACTACCATCATTTGGGTTTTCAAACCTTAAGAAGTGCTTATTTATTGGTTGTTTATAACCAGATACACTTGGGTCATATCCGGCAGCTGTTGAATAATAATAAGGTGCTTCTGATTTCAAATCAATAAGGAGGTAACCTTTATCTAAACTTGATCTAATAACAGCTCCAATCAATATTTCATCTACACTATTGTTCCATGAATATTTTCTATAAATTTTCCAACTGTTTTCTACAAGTGAAACAAATTCTGCTTCAAGCTTTTCACTTAATTCTATTGCCATAGAGTTCCCCTTTTTTAGCTACTGATAATGTAAAAAATTATAACAAAAAGATAATTGAATTTATAATAAATTATACTTTTCCTTGAAAGTAATGATAGATTTCAGGGAATTAAGAGGCGGGTATTTTTCTGTGCGTAGCACCGAAAAATACCCTATAGTAAATTTAAAGCATATATAGTTTACTTACGTGGATTGGTATAGTCAAAAAATCTCTGCTCAATACAAACGACAACGGTTTTATCGTTGTCGTCAATATTTATAATTATATTATTAAACTAAACTACACAAAACCTTTTTTCTTGAAGGCAGTATCTTTAACAGTATCGCGAGATAACATTTCAGAAGCGACTCTAGCTATAGTCTGGCTTGGTTGTGTTTTAAGCATACCTATAACCATACTTTTATCCAGCAATTTGAAGCCCTGAATCATATAATGTTTGGGGAGGTCTTTTATTAAGCCTTCTATAGAATAACGTGGCATTTGTTTGACCATATCTGTTTTAGAGGTACCATAGTTTTGTGAGATTTTAACAATATGTTTTGTTTCTAACATAGGCAAAGCTGCTTTAGCTACAGCTTTTTGCTGGGCCACAGATAAAACACTTACAGCCATCTTTGCGCTTGCCAGGTCTTTAACTTCTTTTAGCAACTCAAGAAACTCTAACATTTGAGCTGGAGTTCCACGTTTAGCAGCAAGTACTTCTTGAGATTCTTTATCTGAAAAGTTTTTCATGGTATCTTTTGCCAGGTTTTCAAGCTGTTTAGGTTCAAGAGATTCTGGCCTTCTATATTTTAACTCTAGCTTCTGTTTTTCGTCTGTATTACTTTCTTTAACAGGTGTTCTTTTCAATAATTCATCTTCAGCTTCCAGTTTTTTACCTTTCTCAAACTGTTCTCTTAAAGAATCAGGATCTTCATCAATGTCAGCTCTAGAAGCTATTTGATTGTCGAAGCTTTTAGACTTAGCTTTATCATATTTTTCCTGCAATTCAGGTTCCATTTTTCTAAATTTGTCCAGTTCTCCTTCTGCTTCCAATTTTTTATCCATATTTATAAACTGTTTATCCATAGATTCGGGTTTAGCTTCAATATCCGCAAGGGCAGCTTGAATAGGTGACTGCTTACCCTGAACAGGCCTTACAGCATCAGCAAACCTTGGTGTTTTACCAATCAATTGCTCCATAACAAATGGCAATATTTCTTCCTGTGTTCTGGTAGGGTTCTGTTCTGGTTCTACTTTCAGTGAATTCATTATAACATCTTCTAAAAGATCACAGCCATTTCTAAATCCTGATATGTTTCCCATATTCATAAGGATTGGTAGCATTTCATCAGCACTTGGCAAAAGTTCTATAGCTTTACTACGGGGCATTGACCTTAGTAATGCCTCAGGAAATCTGGCATTAAGCAGAACTTTACACATCTCCTCAACAGGTAGTTGCACAAGTGCCTGTTTCAACAAATGTTTAGGAACCACATATAAGCTTTCTATCAGGTCTTCTTTTGGTAAATCATACATTACATCCAGAACTTCTTCTCTTCTGAGCATTCTTAGCATATCCCAGTTTGAAAGCTTTTCAGTATCAATTTCAAAAAGTTCCCTATCATCTTTTTTATCATAAGATAAAGCCAGTCTCTGTATATAGTCATCTTTTATTTCTTGAGTTGCCTTAATATTAGAGTCCATATCAACCCTAGATGCCCCATATTGCTTATCTAATGAAGACTTAGAGGCTTGAATTTTATTTAATCGATCTATATGAATTTTAGCATCTTCTTTACTGGTTGCAGCTTTTAGATCTTTAGTAATTTCTTGAGCCTTTATGTTAAGCTCATTTGAGATATTTGAAATATTTTTAAACTCATTGTTAATGGAATAAAAATCTTTTTCAACTTGATCAGATAATTTATCTTTAGCTTCAGCGTCACCACGTTTAGATTTAGAAGTATTTTCTATTATAGATTTAACCACAGGAAATCTTAACGGAACCTGACGCATATAGTCAGCAAACAAATCTTCAAGTTCATTCTCTGTAAATTCTCTATTATTAACTATAGACTGAAATTCATCTATTAATGCTTTGGTATCATTGTCCATAGAATTATCAGGAACAAAGGCATGGGGCAATGCAGTATTTAATACGCCCTGAAGTTGATCCCAGGCAGCAGGAAAGCTTATAGAGATTTCCCTTGTAAATCGAATAAATAAAGTCTCCAGTTCAACTCTGGTCATATAATCTGGTTTTATAGCCTGCTCAAACCCTGCTATTGCAGCTCTAGAAGAGTCATCCATAGAAGTGTCCGGAACGAAGGCTTCAGGTAATGCTTTATTTAATAGCCCCTGTAATTCAGCCCAAGCTGCTGGAAATCTAATTGAGACTTCTCTGGAAAATCTTACAAAGGCTTCTTCAAGCTGATCTCTTGTCATAAATTCTGGTTTTATTGTCTGCTCAAAGCCTGCTATTGCTGCTCTAGACGAGTCATCCATTGTTGTATCAAGCACAAAGGCATTCGCAACTGCTACAGTCAGCATACCTTGTAGTTCTGCCCAGGCGGCAGGAAATCTAATTGAGACTTCTCTGGAAAATCTTAAAAAGAGTTCTTCTAATTCATCTCTGGTCATATATTCTGGCTTAACAACCTGAGAGAAACCAGCTATTGCTGATCTTGAAGAATCATCCATTGTTGTATCAGGTTGAAATGCCTGCGGTAATGCAAGATTTAAAATACCCTGTAATTCTGCCCAGGCAGCAGGAAATTTAATTGAAATCTCTCTGGAGAACCTGATAAAAATTTCTTCAAGAGTATCTCTAGTCATATATTCTGGCTTTATAGCCTGTGCAAAGCCAGCTATAGCTGATCTTGAAGAATCATCCATTGTTGTATCAGGCACAAATGCATTTGCAACTGCTACACTGAGCATACCCTGAAGTTCAGCCCATGCTGCTGGAAATCTAACAGAGACTTCTCTGGAAAATCTTAAAAAGAGTTCTTCCAGCTCATCTCTGGTCATATATTCTGGTTTAATGGCCTGAGAAAAACCTGCTATTGCTGAACGTGAAGAATCATCCATTGTTGTATCAATACGAAAAGCATGTGGTAATGCAGCATTTAAAATACCCTGCAATTCTGCCCACGCTGCCGGGAATTTAACAGATATTTCTCTGGAGAATCTGATAAATATTTCTTCAAGCGTGTCTCTAGTCATATACTCTGGCTTAATAGCCTGTGCAAAGCCCGCTATAGCTGATCTTGAAGAATCATCCATTGTTATATCAGGCTCAAAAGCCTGTGTTAATGCAGCATTTAAAATGCCCTGCAATTCTGCCCATGCTGCTGGAAATTTCACTGAAATTTCTCTGGAAAATCTTATAAAAACTTCTTCTAATTCGTCTCTGGTCATATATTCAGGCTTTATAACCTGAGCAAATCCTGCTATAGCTGATCTTGAAGAATCATCCATTGTTGTATCAGGTTCAAATGAATTGGCAATAGCTACAGATAATAAGCTTCTAATTAAGTCATGGGCTTTAGGAAATTTTGCAGAAAGCTGGCCAATGAACTTAACAAAGACAATTTCTAACTCTTCTCTGGTCATATTTTCAGGTCTTATCGCAGCTTCGAAAGACTCTATAACACTAGCAGAAAAATTATCCATATCCGGTATAGGTTCAACATAAGCATTAGGAATGGCTTGATTTAATATACTTTGTAATTCAGCCAGTGCCTGCGGAAATTGTACTGATATTTCTCGGGAAAATCTTATAAATAGCTCTTCAAGCTGATCTCTCTTCATAAATTCAGGTTTAATAACCAGCTGAAAACCAGCTATAGCAGACCTTGAAGCATCATCCATTGAAATATCAGGTATAAAAGCATTAGAAATAGCAAAGCTTAACGAACCCAGCATCTCTGCCCACGCTGCAGGAAATTTTGCTGAGACCAGCCTTGAAAATCTTATGAAAATTTCTTCTAATTCATCTCTGGTCATATTTTCAGGAGAAATAGCCATTCTAAAGCCAGCTATTGCGCCTCTGGACTCATCATCCATAGTAAAGTCAGGCTCAAAGGCAAGAGATATAGCATTAGACAACACACCCTGCATGTCTGACCAGGCACCAGGAGCATTAATTGATAATTCTCTAACATAGCGAATAAAGATCTCTTCAAGTTCGTCTCTGGTCATATATTCAGGGCTTATAGCAGACCTGAAGTTATCAACAACAGATTTACTTTTCATTGCAGACCCATCATCAGGAACAAAGGCCACTGGTAACGCATTATCCAGAATAGTTTGCAAATCTTTAAACGCTGAAGGGAACTTTACTGATACCAGACGACAGAACCTTACAAATAGCTCTTCCAGCTCATCTCTGGTCATATACTCGGGATTAATAGCCGCTGCAAATTCTACAATAACTGAATTAGAAGCAATCATTGCATTATCAAGAGGGCTACTCTTTGCATCTCCAGATGTTCCTTTTATAAAATCAATAAATATATTTTCCAGTTTAACTCTATCAATACTCTTCTTATGTGCTGCAGAGAGGTCTCCATCAACATTTGCTTTAGATAAAACGTCACCCAAAACTTTTCCTGTTTCCGGTTTTTCCTCAACTGATTTTTTTACATAATTTACGAATAATTCAAACAGATCATTTTTTGACAATTCTTCAGATTTAATAATATCTTCCATATTATCAGTATTGTAGTTTACCGATATTTTAGCGACTTTAGAAAGAAGGCTACTATTCTCAGCATTTACTTTTTGCTGTCTTCCATACAAACTGGTAATATTTAATTCTGTACTATCTGCCAAAATAGACTTCCCTGGATCAAATTTACCATCAAAAGAAGAAAAGGCTGATTTCCTTTTCACTGAATCTTTGTCTTCTTCTTTACTTACAAATTTACCTGCTTGATTAGAAACATCTACATTAGTTTTATTCAATATCTTATTAAAGGCTTTCTGCAGAAAGTTAAACTTTTGAGATTTCTGTTCCTGATCTTTATGTGTTTCTTTGCCTTTTTCTTTATCTCTATCAATAGTTTCAGCTATATTTAAAAGCTGATTAGCTTTCTTATCTTTTGTATCTGTTGATCGTCTCAAGAAAGAGCCAAATAAATCAGAAGTTGGATCTTCTTTGTCCTGCATAAAACCTTCAAATATATCTAAGGTTCTTTGTTCTTGAGGTTTTTGAGTTATTTGTTCTCTAACTGTCGTTTCGCTAAGTAACTTAAACTTAGATAATATGTCTCCGTCATTTGTCATGATTGCCTGACCCTATTTTTAACTTAAATCCCAACAAACTATTTTGTTTTTAATATTTCGTATTTATATAAAAACACAAAATGGCAAATTGTTGCTAGTGTTTTTATAAAACCTTTTTACATGAATTCATAATGTAAGTAGTATTAATATTATTTACCTATTAATTTCATGATAAATCAAGATTTAAATTACATTTGCTATTAAAGGCATTCTCCCATTTATTTATAATAATCCTTTATAGTATTACAAGATTACAGTGGCAGGATAGGGATTATTATAAGCTCACTGTGAGGTTTATATTATATTATCAGGTATTTGTTTTATTAGGTTTTTATAAACTACAATTTAAAAAATATTTATTTTACTTACAATCAGATTTAACACATAACTTTTTATTTATATTATATTTTTATTTAGTTTGAAGAAATTTAAGAGGTTTAAAGGAATTATATTGTTAGAAAAACTGGACAACTTAATAGATAATTTTTTTCAAACCACTGAATCTTCAAAGAGTTTAATAGGGGATATTTTATTAAACACTAATGATATCATCGTTATAACAGATGATAGTGGTTCAGTTTTATTTTACAACAACAATTCTATAGATTTTTTCAATAAATCGTTCAGCAATATCAAAGAAATAGGCTACCTGTTTAATTTCGATATCTGCATACTTGATGACACACAGGATATTATAAGCTATTCTCCTATCTCAGTAATTATGGAATCTAAAATCAATACAAAAGTAGAAGCAACCTACCAGTCCGATGACAATACAGAACACAATATCAGTATTTATAGTATAAACATAAATAATAATGGGTTTCTTATTGTTTTTAAACCACGTAATAAAGCATCTATAAATCAGTCATACAAAGAATTAGAAAAGACAAACAGTATACTTAAAGATAAAATCAAAGAAAATGAACAGCTTAGAGCACAGGCACAATCTCATGCGATCAGAGAATCACTGGTTAATAGAATTTCTAATGCCATAAGAAATTCTCTTGAAATAGACACAATACTTCAGACATCTGTTGAAGAATTAGGTAAAACCCTAGGAACAGATAGAACATTCTTGTTACACTATAAACACGAAGAAAAAGAGTTGCCTATTTCACATGAATATATTTCAGGCAAACAGAAAGAAATTAAAGGCACAATCATCAATACAGACAAAGATTTCTTCTTGCAGGAAGTAATTGAAACCTTTGAATCAACAGCTGGTAACTTTAAAGATATCTGGGATAAAAATAAAAGTAAATATAAGCTAATTGTACCAGTAATTCATCATGAAGAGCTTTTCGGTATGATAGTTATGATTAGATCAAACAGAAAATGGCATACTGAAGAAATTAACCTTGTTCAATCTATTGCTGATCAAATCTCTGTTTCTATAAAAAACGCTCAGCTCTTCGAAGATGCAACATCTAAAAATCTTAAGATTTCAGTCTTAAATGAAATATTAAAATCAATAAACTCTTCACTCATACTAGATGATGTTTTTTATACCATAGGAAGAGAAATTAAAAGATTAATAAACTTTGATAGAGCAAGTATTGCCATACTTGATGGAGAATCAAACAAGGTTAAACTTTTTGCAAGGCTTACTAACACTGGTGAAATAAACATCCTGAGAAGCGGGCCACTAATAGCAAAAGGGACCGCCATAAGCTGGGCCATTGATAACCTTAAGCCTATCAGAATTAATATGAATGACAATAAAGAATTTGCTGATACAATAACTCTTAAGAAAAGCGGTATTAAAACAGCTATAATAATACCTATGATTAATAAAGGTATCGTTTCAGGCATTTTTTATGTTGGCAGTAAAAAAACTGATGAATATACTGATGCTGAAGTAGAAATTATGACTCAGATAGCCGGTCAAATTGCTGTAGCGGTGGAGAACGCTAAGCTATACTGGCAAACGCAAACACAGGCGCTAAAAGAAACTTTAATTAATCAAATTGTAACTTCTATCAGAAAATCTCTTGACCTTAAAGAAGTTCTACAAACTACTGTTAAAGAATTAGGCCTTGCTCTTGGTGTAAATAACTGTTTATTAAAATACTATCTGGAAGACAATGATAATAACAGCTATTATGAATATATTTCTAAAGGGTCAAGATCTATTTCAAACAATAGTAATAACTTTTTTAATGCATTAGTTAGTCAGATAGACTTTAACAACAACAATTTATTAATTATCGATAAAGCATATAACACAAATAATATTGATATTATTGAATATATTAAATCTGAAAATATTAAATCTATGCTTGCAATGCCTGTATCGTTTAAAGACCCTTTATCAAGCAGCTCAATAAAAGTAGGGGTTATTCTGTTAAGTCACTCTGATATTGATAAAAACTGGAGCCTTGAAGATATAAACTTACTTAAAGTTCTCTCAGACCAAATATCTATTACTATTAATCAGGCCAGACTTTTTGAACAAAGCCAAAAACAAAAAGAAGAATTAGAAAACACATTACAGAAATTAAAAAATGCACAAGCACAACTTGTTCAATCAGAGAAAATGGCCGGTTTAGGACAACTTGTAGCTGGAGTAGCACACGAAATAAACACCCCAATAGGTTCAATAAACTCCAATAACAGCATATTCAGCAAATGCACTGAAAAGCTTAAAAATGCTATAAACATTGAAATACCAAATATTAACAAAGCTAATCAACTGTTACAAATGCTTGAAGAGACAACAAGATTCAACTCTATGGCCTGTGAAAGAATTAACGAAATAGTTAAAAGCCTTAAAAACTTTGCCAGACTAGATGAATCAGATATTAAAAAAGTTGATATTCATGAAGGCATTAATAGCACACTAACACTTGTCAGGCATGAACTTAAAGAAAGAATAAAAATAAAAACTGATTACGGCGATTTGCCACCTATAGAATGTTATCCAAATTTACTTAATCAGGTACTTATGAATCTTATTGTCAATGCAATTCAAAGCATAAAAGATAAAGGTTCTATTACAATTAAAACAGAACTGTTTGATAAGAATAATGTTAAGGTATCAGTAGCTGATACAGGATACGGAATAGACAAGGATAACTTAAGTAAAATTTTTGACCCTGGCTATACTACTAAAGGTGTAGGCGTAGGAACTGGTTTAGGATTATCGATTTGCTACCAGATAATAGAAAAGCATAAAGGTAATATATCTGCTGAAAGTACTCCCGGAAAAGGAAGCACATTCACCATTGTAATACCAATAAATCAGAAATAACTATGAGGACCAATATGGTTAACAAATGTGTAATTGATGTTGGAAGCAATACGGTAAAGCTGTATATTGCTAATCTGGATAATAATAACGTAAAACCAATTGTAATCAAAAGAAGGATGACCAGACTGGGTAAAGACATTCATAAAACAGGGGTATTACCTGAAGACGGCAAAGCACTTGTTATAAAACATATTGAAGAATACCTTAACATATGTAATCAATATGTGATTACTAAAGATAATATACTTTTAACTGCAACGGCTGCCTGTCGAAATGCTTCTGACGGAAGGATTTTTGTTGAAGGTATTCAAAATAAATATAAATTAGAAAACGCTAAAGTCTTAAGCGGCAAAGAAGAAGCCGAATATAACTTTCTTGGGGTTTTAGAGAGTTTTGAAGACAATGCCAATAACACATTCTGTGTTCTGGATGTGGGTGGAGGAAGCTTCCAAATATCTATAGGCACTAAAGACAGGTTTTTAGCAGGTACATCAATACAGAAGGGCTGTAATATTATTACGGAGAAATTCAATTTAAACCAGAGAGTCAGCAAAGAAATAGTAATAACCGCAATACGATATATAAAGAACATCGATATTAATGATATTGAGTTACTCAATAATGAATATAGTATTGTTGGTGTTGGTGGCACAATAAAAATTATGCAACTAATGTTAAAAGATTCTAAAGATTATACACCATTGCAACTTGATGATCTTTATAATACTGCATATAACCTGGCATCAAAAACAACAGATGAAATACATAACTGGTTTATAGAGAAATATCCTGACAATGAGTTCAGAATTGATAGTGGTTTAACAAAGAATAGAGCCGAAGTTATCTTATCAGGAGTCTGTATTGTAATAGGTCTACTGGAAAAACTTTCTGTAAAAGAAGTTTTACTGAGCAAAACAGATGCCAAAGACTATATTATAAAACTTAAAACTTTAACTAATTCCTGGGAGCAAGCACAGCAGAAGAATTATTAACCACTCCATTTCTCATATAAAGTAAATTTATTTTATCACCGGGTTTTTTATCTTTAAGGGCAAAGCCAATATCATCAAAGTTTTGAACTTTAACAGAATCTACAGCTAACACGACATCTTTAAACTTAATACCTGCATTTTCAGCAGGTGACCCGGGTACAACCCCAAGAACTACAACCTGACCATCAGTTAAGGTTTTGCCGGCCAGGCCCAAAAACACATTATTTTCATAAACAACGGGTGGCAATTTTTCAGTAGTTTTAGGGAATAAGTTATAACTATTAGAATAATTATTACCCTGTTGAGGAACAGATTTTGAAGGACCACTTAATATTTTAGCATTTTTACTCATTGCCAAAAGCCTTTTCACCGTATTTGAAGGAATTGCAAAACCTATACCAGAATTTGAACGTCCTGAAGGATTAAGTATTGCCTGATTAATTCCTATTAATTCCCCTCTAGTGTCAAGTAGCGGCCCACCAGAATTTCCGGGGTTTATTGCTGCATCAGTCTGTATACGATTAAGATTATAATCTATTCTGCTAATAATACCTGTTGTCAGTGTTCTTTCAAGGCCAAATGGGTTTCCAATAGCAAGTACTCTCTGACCTACTTCAATTCTTGAAGAGTCTCCCAACCTTATATAAGGTAGCGGTTTATTAGCATTGATTTTCAACAAAGCCAGATCATCATTATCAACATCTAATACACTTGCCGAATAAACTGTTCCATCTGCTAACTTAACCTGCAAATTATATGTAACACCTATAACATGCTTATTTGTTACCACTATACCAGATGGGTCAATAATACAGCCAGCTCCACTTCCGTATACTGATTTTACAGTAACTACAGCTGCACTTGCAGATTTATAAACATTTATATTTTCTCTTTCATCCTGACTACCTGAAGAATTAGAAGGCATATAATTGTTTACCTGTGAGAAAACAGGTATTGTCGAAAGCAGTAATATTAAGGCTATAATAAATATAATAGTTTGCTTTTGCATATTATTAATTAATACTATACTTCACTACAAATATATTATTGGATTATTGGATAGCTATATATAAAATTTTACACATTTTAGACCTCAACTTCCAACGGTAAATTTACTAATTTATTAGTCTATGCAAACTAACAAATTGATATCATATATTTAAAATCAGTTCATTTTACTTTCATAATAGAGAGAAATGCTTAATTATTTTTTAAAGTATTAAGTAAAAATATTTTGCTGGAACTTAATTACATGACTTTATGAAAATTAATTGGTTCCCAAGAGCAACTTCATTAACAGACTTATCCTGTGTGCCCACGTATGATTATTTAGAACTATTTCTCTTCCCTGTTGAGCCTTTAAAAAAGTGGCCTCCTTATTTTTCAAATGCTCATTTACAATATCAGGCAAATTTTCTATTTCATTGTGATTATAAAAACTTATTTTATCCTCAAAACTCAATTTCAACTGAGGGTTTTTATCAGATATAACAAAAGAATTAGATGCCATCGCATGTAATACTCTTTCATGAGAACCAAATATTGTTTGCATAGGTTGTTGATGTAATACTATTCTTGATTTTCTTACTATCTCAGTTGCTTCAAGTAAATTTGCTGAACCCATATATTCAACTTTACCTTCGATATACTTCTCCCATAAAGGATCGCCCCATACCTTCAAATTAAAATCTTTTAAACTCTTAACCATTTCTATTCTTTTCTGGTAAGTAACAGCATAAGATAGTGTTAAAAAGTAAATATAATAAAATGATATTTCATCGATAGAGTAATTATAAAGAGGAGCAAACGAATTAAATATGTTCCAGAAGCTTACATTAGTATTCCTCATGGCATAGTCCAGCATTTCCATAAAGATTGCATACATACCAGGATCCAATTGAGACTTTAAAGCTTCAATATCAGCACTATAATCTTTTAACGATGACATATATATAAGATCATACTCTTTTTCAGTATCGTCATAATACCAAAGTTTTGGATCATAGCCGTGTTGCAAATACAGATAGGTAATATCAGGGAAAAAATGATTCATCGCATACTGATCAACAGGAGAAACAGCCGCATATATAAAATGTTGAATGTCTTTAAATTTTTCAATAGCAGGTAAGAACAAAAACGGAGAATTAACTCCCCACATTATATGAGGTCTTCCCTGCGATATCGTAGTATCCCATGCATCAAATCCACTGGTATTAAAAGATATAGTTATATTTGGAATTTCTCCTTCTTTAGCCAGTTCATTCATAAACTTTACAGGAATACCTTTAGATTCAAGTGCATCATGTACAGCAGCTATAAAGCCAGCCAGCATATTATATGTGCCACCTTCATAACTTTTAGAACCATATAAACCTACCAAAAAGTTTTCCATTTAATTAACTCCGGTAAACATTGCTACTAATTGACGAATTCTTACCTGCCATGTGTGTTCATTTTCAACTTTTGTTTTCAATCTTAAAGCTATTTCAAGCCTATCGTCTTCATTTTTCAGATAATGATTTATCATTTCAGACAATTTCAAGTTTTTATTAGGATCGTAATATATATTATAGAAACTTCTCGGAAAATACTTCTGCATACTAATATTGTTATTTGTCAGCAAAAGCGTATTAGAAGCCATAACGTTCAAACAATATGGTGTTATTGACATTAAATCTCTTACATTATCAATATTTAAAGCTATTTTAGATTTTCTTAAAATATCAATATAACCTTTTTCAGGTTCTTCTCCCATATATTGCATATTTTTTCCAGTATATTTTTCCCAGGTTTTAGGTCCCCAAATTTTAACTTCATTTCCATCCATATTTTCTAACACTTTTAACTTAATTAAACTTGAAATATGTTCTTTTATTTTGTTATAAACATCCTGATAAAGCTCAAAGTCTGTTTCATCAAAGCGATAAACTTTAGCATAATTTCTAAACAGATCAAAAAGAGAGGCTTCAGGATTTCTACAGGAAGAATCAACAATTTCACTAAAGATTTCATAAGCATCTGCACTCAGATTGTCTTTCATTTCTTTCTCATACTCATCTATATCAGTTATAAAACCAATATAAACAAGGTCATATTCTTTTTCTGGTGCTTCTTCTACAAATTGCCTCGGATCATAACCAGGAGAATATTGAGAACATCTAATCTTTTCAAACATTGTAGAAAGATATGATATATCATTTACTGATTTAGAAAGAACTATAAGGTTAGTTTTTGTAGAGAAACTTCTATAAAGAGTGTAATAGCTTAATGGTTCCTGAAACCCCCAGAAAACAAATGGAAATGCAGTATATGTCAAATTTCCATAAATATGAGGGCCCAGTTCATTAACCCCCAAAAGCATACTAATACCCATCTCTCTGAGCTCAACATCAGATTTGACATCGGACACATATGTGTATTTTACACCATTCAATTTTAAACCAGTTTCAATATTTTCAACTAACTCCTGGGTTTGTTTACTCTGGTTCTGACCCATTATTAAACCAATATAAAAATCATTCATAACTAAATTCCATTTAATTTAATAACAATAACATTTTGGGCAAAAAAATCATTGTGCCAACCACTGCAACACCTATTGCACAAATTAACACTGCACCAGCTGCAACATCTTTAGCGTTTTTAGCTATATGCGAATATTCATCTCCATAATGAACATCTATAATAGCTTCAACTACAGTATTTATCAACTCAGAAAAGATCATCAGTACAATACAAAATATTATTACAGACCATTCTAAATATTCTAGCTTAAGCAAATATGATAATATCAGTATTAATAAAGCAATAATAAAGTGTATTTTCAAATTTCTTTGTGTTTTTAAAGCACATATAATACCATTTGTAGCAAACTTTAAACTTTCAACAAAATTTTTGGCTTTATATATACTCATAATTGGAATAAACTTCACTTATTAATCTAATTAAAACAATTTTAAACTTCAATAAAATGGTTGACTAATTTGTTACGAAATAAGATAGGAGCAAGCATGAGAAAAGGGATATTGTTTTTTATAGTTGCAATTTTGGCATTATTCGCAAACAAAGCTATTGCCCAGAATATTTTTATAAATCAGTTAGGATATTTTCCTTCGGTAGAAAAATATGCACTCATTGAGAACCCCTGTTCTTCTTCAGGCGCAGCAGATATTATTAACGTTGATACTAACTCTACAGCTATGAAAGTTAATTTATCACCTGCAATAACTGATATATTTACAAAAGAAAGAGTGAGCAAAGTAGATTTTTCTTCGTTAACCATACCTGGCAAGTATTTAATTAGATATAATGGAAAAGATTCTTTTAGTTTTAATATATCTGACACTATCTACAATAATACGTTGTATCAAACATCAAGATCTTATTACCTGCAATCATGTGGAATAGGTATAAATGATACTGTTTCAGGTATGAGCCATCCTCCATGTCATTTGCAAGATGGGCATATTAAAAGAGGTGATAGTTTCAACCCAACAGACAAAATAATAGATTCAAAAGGTGGCTGGCATGATGCCGGAGACTTTGGCAAATATATAACATCTATGAGCACAAGCACAACATTATTAATGTCTGCTTTTGAAATGTCACCAGAAATTTCAGGAGTAAAACTAGATATTCCAGAATCATCTACTAATATGCCTGATATTCTAGATGAAATTAAATATGCATTGAGCTGGATGCTAAAACAACAAAGGCCAGACGGAGCTGTTTACAGAAAAACCTCAGGGGAAAAATGGCCTTCTGATACAACGTTACCTCAGGATGACACTCAAAAAAGATTTGTATATGGAATATCTACTCAGGATACAGGCAGGTTTGCAGCAACTATGGCAAGAGCTTCTAGAATATTTAAGCCATACGACCAGGCTTTTTCAAGCAAATGTCTTAAAGCTTCTCAATCAGCCTGGAATTACATTAACACTCATGGCTATTATGTTGACTATAAAAACACTGATGATAGCGGATCTGGTGGATATCCTAACCCCTCTTACGACACAGAACCTTATGCTTATAGTGACCTTGACGAAAAGATCTGGGCTGCTGCAGAACTGTATCTTGCGACAAATGACGAAGTTTTCTTAAACTACGTCAAAAATAATATTAACAAAATACCATACGAGCCTTTCTCATGGAAAAATGAAACCTTTATGTCCGTCATATTATGTGGTACTAAAAACATATCTGACAAAGTTTTTCAGAATCAGATGAAACAGAAACTCTTATCTGAAGCGGATAAAATAGTAAATAATATGAATATTAATCCTTACTACATACCAATGGAAACATTTAAATGGGGATCTAACGCTAATATTCTAGGTGAAGGTATTACATTAGCCTATGCATACAACATTACAAGGGATAATAAATATAAAGAGTCAGCCTTAAAAACACTCAACTATATATTTGGATGTAATCCTATGAATAAATCATACGTTAGTGGAGAGGGAAGTAATCCGGCTCAAAATATTCATTATAGATACAGCATGGCAACAGGTAAGGTAATACCAGGCTTTATGGCAGGTGGGCCCAATAATACAGCTAATGATAATACGGCTATACCCGGTTTGAAAATAAAAAGCTATATAGATAACGCACATTCATATGCTACCAATGAATGTGCAATAGATTATAATGCACCATTAGTTTTTATGCTTACCTGGGGAATTTATGCAAATAAATAACTTACCTATTTGTGATATATTCCACAACTCTATTCTGCAGATCAACTACATTATTGTAGTTTTCTACTGTTTCATGATGAGCACCTAATAGATGCAACATACCATGAGATATAAGATATAGCATTTCATGCATTTCATCATGGCTATTTTGTTTAGCTTGCTCTCTTAGTTTTTCAATAGATATAATTATTTCACCGAGGTGCAATATTGGTAAATCTATTAGATTTTCTTCTGCTGACATCGGAAATGATAAAACATCTGTAGATGAGTCAATACCCCTATATTTAGAATTCAAATATTTTATTTCTTCATTATCACAAAGATATAAACTTAACTCTACCACTTCATAGTTACTTATTAAGGAATTATATATCTTTAAGTTGTTTTTAACATAGTCAGTATCTAGAATATAACGGAATATATCTTCAATAACTACCTCAAAAAACTCTTCTGTATATTCAATTTTATCATTAATACTGTCACTACAGGAATAAGAAACATTTAAATTCATCTAACTACCTATTTTTATTCTCCTTCTTTTCAATATCTTCTTCTTTATTACTTATTTGTATTTCTTTATTTTTAATTTGTGGCTGATTTTGTTGCTGAACAGAGTTTTTATCTTGTTTTAGCCTGGCACTTTCAGATTGTTTTTTACCCAATTCTTCTAACATATTATCATGATATTCAATTCTGTGATGCTGCATACCTCTTAAGACTCTTATAAAAGTAGATTGAATAACTTTTATGTCTTTAAGAGTTAAAGGTGAATCAGAAAGTTGACCATCTTCAACTCTTTCATTAATAATTTTTTTAATCATTTCTTCAATATCAGTTATACTAGGGTTATTTAACGACCTAACAGCCGACTCAGTAGCATCTGCTAGCATTACTATGGCGCTTTCTTTTGATGAAGGTTTAGGCCCAGAATATCTAAACTGATCTTTAATTACCTTATCAGGGCCTTCAGATTCAAGTGCTGACATATAAAAATAAAGCATAACACCATCACCATGGTGTTCAACAATAATATTCTGAATTGCTTCTGGTATTTGATATTGTCTTGATAGTTCAAGGCCATCTTTGGTATGCGCTGTTAAAACCATCTTACTCAATCTTGGGTTAAGTTTATTATGAGGGTTTTCAGAGCCAAAGTATGACTGATTTTCAATAAAGAAAGAAGGTCTTTTAAGCTTACCTATATCATGATAGAAGGCACCAACCCGAACCAGTATAGATGAAGCGCCTATAGCTTCTGCAGCTGCCTCTGCTAGTGTGCTAACCATGAGACTGTGGTGGTATGTACCAGGGGCTTCAAACTGCAATCTCCTTAAGAGTGGTTGATTTTGATCAGATAGTTCCATAAGGCCATGTGCCGTAACAATTTTAAAGAGTGCTTCAAGGTGAGGCATTGCTGCAATAGTAATTGCACCTGTTATGAAGCCACCTACCAGGGCAAATAATGATTTATAAAATAGTGTCTGCAAATCATAATCAAAGTACATCGTACTACCAATAAGGAAGTTGCTTAATACAACTAAAACCTGTGCTAAACCGACTGCAACGCCACATTCAATAAGGTAAGTGTCTCTATAATAAGTCATTTTACTAGACTTAAAAACCGCTACAATTATTCCTATTAGTAATACAGATACATCCTCTATAGGGAAATGGAAAATAACAGTAATTAAAAACATTATCATAGAGGTAACTAACAAGGATATCCTTGGATTAGTAAAGAATGATATTATTAAAGTTACTGCCGCTATAGGCAATATATAGACAGGCATTGATTCATTATAAATTCTGGGAAAATCAGGAATTATTCTGGCAACAGCAACACTAACTACTGCAAGTGTACCCAGTAAAGCTAAATATTTCGGAGAATTAGCATATCTAGGTTCATAACGAGACAAATAGTACCATACTACATAAAATGCAATTATAACAAAGCAGAAGACACCAAACATAAGTAACCAGTCCATTTTATCCACTGTATACCCTAATTTTTTAAGTGCTTCATATTGAACTGGTGTAACACTTTGACCTTTTTCTACTACTAAACGACCTTTTTTAAAATAAACCTTAACATCTTCAACTGCTTCCATAGCATTTTTTTTAGCAAGGTTTGTCTGTTCATTATCTATCTCAATGTTTGGCTTATCAATAGTATAATCAACCAGAACTATTATAGATTTCTTATTTTCTTCAGTTGTAGTTCTTGATAAATAGGACTTTATAAGTTTAACTTTACTATTTCCCAGTTCTTTACCGGATATACCCTGTTTTAATATTTTTTTTAGAATTTTATCACAATCACTTTGAATAATTTCCCAGTTATAATCACTCGCTTCAACAAGAAGATACGCAACTATTGAAGTATCCAGAGTTTCCAATGGTGTGGTTTTTACCAGCGTATCAAGCTTGTAAGCTTTAGTACTATCTTTAACAATATCCTGACGCAACTGAGAAACAAGCCTGAAAATGTTTAGAAGTCTATTTTCAATTGCTTCATCAACATCACCTTCAACAGGTTTAAAAGCAGGTTTAACTTTTGCTGCAGCTTCTTTTCTTTTTAATTCAGTAGCCCTAACATCAACTACCTCAATTGTTTTATTGGCAATAATTTCTTGTTTTGCTATATTATCAGAAATAACTGACTGAAAAGAAAAGTAACGACTGCAAAGAATAAAGGTAACCAATATAACAGCAATTACAGTTACTATTAATCTTTGACCTTCCAGAGATGATAAATAGCTTAAATATTTACCCAGAGTATTTTTATCTTTATTTATATTTTCCACTAACGTCAAGCTCTTAAATATTAAAATAATTTATGTTAAAAAACAGTTTAACTTAATAATTAGAATAATAAATACTACAAAAAATTGATTTGGTCACACAAAAATGTTTGCAAAACTACAAAAGTTTCAGAAATAGGGCTAATACAAAATTGCAAAAAGATTATTGTAATTTGGATTTTTACGTGCTAAGATGTGTGAAGCTTCTCGTTAGAGGAAGTGGGTTATTTTACCCACTTTTTTGTTTAAATAATAGAAATGACTAAACCATTTAATAAAAAAATTAATAAAGTTAACGTATCTGTCAATAAAGCTAAAATACTTGATACACTGATTCCTATAGTAGAAGAGACAGCTGAAAAGCTCGGACTAACCGTATTAGAAGTTAGCTTTAACAGAGAACACGGCAAATACTTTTTACGAATTTTCATTTATAGTGAGAAAAAACCTATAACACATGGTGAATGTTCTGACCTTACAAGATCTTTAAGCTGCATTATAGATGAAACAGACCTGATTCCTGTGCCATACGCACTAGAAATAAGTAGCCCGGGCATAAATAGAAAACTTAAAAATCCTGTAGAATTTGACGTCTTTAAAGGGAAAACTGTCAAAGTCATACTTAAAAAACCTGAAGAAAAAAATAATGTTTTTACGGGCGAACTCATCGGACTAACTGAGGATATGGAAAGTGCTATTATAAAGGTGGAAGAAGCAACAAAAGTCATTAATTTAAGCGACATTAAAACTATTCAGCTAGATGAATAAGCTATAAGGAGAAAAGATAGTGATTAAAATTGGTTCAGCCTTAATGGATGCAACAGACCAACTTGAAAGAGAACGTGGTATTCCTAAACAAGTTGTTTTAGACTCACTTTGTGATGCCATGATGGCTGCATATCGAAAATATAGCAAACTTCACGATACCACCGGAATTTACGCCAAAGTTGAAGAACAAACAGGAGAGATTGGTATTTACTCTGAAAAGATTGTTGTTGAACATGTTACCAATGATCAAACAGAAATTTCTATTGAAGATGCAAGAGATATTGATGAAAATTCTCAAGTAGGAAGCATCATTACTGAAGAAGTTACCCCGGAAGATTTCGGAAGAATCGCAGCACAAGCAGCTAAACAGGTCATTACACAAAGAATAAGAGAAGCTGAACGTAGACTTATTCTCGAAGAATTCCTTGATAAAAAAGGAACTATGACTACAGGCATTATACAAAGAATGGAAGGTAGAAATGTCATAGTCAGCATAGGAAGAACAGAGGCTCTATTACCTCCTAAAGAACAAATACCAGGTGAATATTATAGAGTTGGTAACAGGCTTAGAGTCTATGTACTTGATGTTACAGAAACATCAAGACTGCCGCGTGTTATTATTTCTCAAGTTCACCCTATGATAGTTCAGGAATTATTTGAACTCGAGGTACCAGAAATCGAAGATACTATAGTTGAAATTAAATCTATAGCAAGAGAAGCAGGTTACAGAACTAAAATAAGCGTTGCAAGCAACGACCCTGAAGTTGATCCGGTTGGAGCCTGCATCGGCCCAAGAGGCAGCCGGATTCAAGCTATCGTTAATGAACTAAAAAATGAAAAAATAGACATTATCAGATACTCGCCTGATCCTGTTGAATATATTATCAATGCTTTGTCTCCTGCTAAAATAATCTCTGTTGAAATATTAAACGACGACCCTGAAAACCTTCAAGCTCTTGTAGTTGTACCTGATGACCAACTGAGTTTAGCCATTGGAAGAGAAGGACAAAACGTAAGACTTGCAGTTAAACTAACCTCCTGGAAACTAGATATCAAGAGTTTAAGTCAGATCGAGAACGATGAAGCATACGTCTTAGAAGAAGAATACTACGAGGAAGAGGAGTATTGATTTCAGAAAGGCAGTGTGTATCTTGCAGAAAGCTACTACCAAAATCTGATTTAATCAGAATAATGGTAAATAACAAAACTAAATATCTGCATTTACAGCCATCCTCAAAATTACAGGGAAGAAGTGCTTATATTTGTTACAACAAAACATGTATTAAGACATGCTTAAAGAAAGGTAAATTGCAAAAAGCACTGCGGAAAAAGGTTAATTCCGAAATTACGGAAATGTTACAGAACATAGCCAAATAACTATACTTCTTTTAAAATGTTATGATAAAGATTAAATGAAATTGGAGTTGAAATTTATTAAATGTCACCTGAAAAAGTAAGAATCTATGACCTTGCAAGGGAGTTAGGAACTCCTAATAAGGTTTTGATTAATCTCTTAAAAGATAAGCTTAATATATCCGTAAAAAGTCACTCAAGCACTATTAGTCAAGATGTGGCAGATAAGCTTAGAGCTTTTACAGGTTCTGATAGTTCCAGTAAAAAACAACCCTCTGCACCAGAGCCAACACCAGAATCAAAATCTGAAGAATCGATAAAACCAGAAACAATAGCTGAAATAACTAGTCCACAAACAAATCAAACTAAATTATCAGAGCCTGCAACTGAACCCAAAAAAGAACCAAAGCCAGCTCCAATGGAAGCCCAACCCGCAGAAAGAAAAGTGCAACAAGCACAACCACACGCACCTACAAGAACTAATGCTGAGCAATCATCTGGAGACAGAACACCTTCTAAAGGCTATGTTCCTGACAGGTCAGTACATAAAAGACCAGACATGTACAAACAACAAAGGGATTTAAACAGACAACACCAAAAACCTGGCCAGAATCCACAACAACAATCAACTGAACAAAATCAATCAGAATCTCCTCATGAAAAATTCAGAAAACCCTTCGGAGGAGATAAACCATTTGGTATCTCTGGTAATAAGTATCGACTTAAACCATCTACTCCAGCACCTGGAGCTGGAGCTAAACAACAACAGAGAGGGAAACCAACCGGCAGAAAACCTCAATACTTTAAACATTCCACACAACATAATATTAAAACTGACGAAACGATTCAAGGAAAAACTGATTTTAAACCAGCAGAAAAACCAGACATTACAACTGTAGAAAGTATTGATCAAACAGCTGAAACTAAAACTCTTCTAAAAGAAGAAACCGCACCAGCCACTAAAACTGAGCGCCAACCAGGTGAAAGATTTGAAAAGAGACATCATGTAAAACCTGATGACAGACCTAGAGATAAGCGAAGAGATAGACCTGATGACAGACCTAGAGAAAGATCTACAGATAGAAGATTTGAACCTCGGGATAAAAAAGATATCAGACCAGTAGATCGTCCTGATATAAGGTATAAAGAAAAGCCAAAACAAGAGGATAATGGACCTATTAGAGTAAATTCAGCAACAACAGACGGTAATAAACCAGCCGCAAAACCTGGTGTAAAACACGGACACAAAAAAGAACTTCCAAAGAAAAAAGATAAATATCAAGATCTAAAACCTATAACAGAAATCTTCAAGAAAAAGAAACCTCCTAAAAAAGAGGTCGTGGAAGAGATTCCTACCGAAGTATGTATCAAAGAGGCAATGATTATAGCAGAACTAGCTAAATTATTGAAAATTAGTGCTGCTGAAATCATTAAAGAACTTATGAAAGCTGGTGTATTTGCAACTATAAACGAAACCATTAGTGAAGATTTAGCAAAAGAAGTAACTGAAAAATTAGGATATCAAATTATAGAAGAAATAATAAAAGAAAAAGAACCTGAAATTGAAGACAAAAAAGAAGATGAAGAAAAAGAATCAACAATAGATAAAAGCAAATTAGAAAAAAGAGCACCCATTGTTACAATATTAGGGCACGTTGATCACGGTAAAACAACGCTTCTTGATTCTATTAGAGCCTCTAAACACAAACTTGTAGACGCAGAAGTTGGTGGTATAACCCAGTCAATTGGTGCTTATACCGTTGAATATAACAATAATAAAATTGTATTTATTGATACACCAGGCCACCAAGCATTTACAGCGATGAGAGCTCGAGGAGCTCAGGCAACTGATATAGCAATCTTGATTGTTGCTGCAGATGATGGCGTTATGCCTCAAACTGTTGAAGCTATAAACCACGCTAAAGCCGCAGAAGTGCCAATTATTGTGGCTATTAATAAAATTGATAAATCTAATGCTGATCCCGACAGAATTTTACAACAACTTACTGAACACAACCTCATACCCGAAGAATGGGGCGGTGAAACTGTAACTGTAAAAATAAGTGCGTTTAAAGGTGAAAACATAGACGACTTACTTGAAATGATAACACTTGTCGCTGAAATGCAAGAGCTTAAGGCAGATTCAACCGCCAAGGCAACTGGTGTTGTCATTGAAGCCGAACTAGACAAAGGCAAAGGTGCTGTAGCAAGAGTTTTAGTTCAAAATGGCACATTATACATCGGAGATTTTGTTGTTGTAGGAAGCGTTGGAGGTAAAGTAAGAGCTCTTATCAATGACCATGGGGAAAGAGTTGTTGAAGCAGGTCCAAGTACTCCAGTAGAAATTTTGGGGTTAGGCGATGTTCCTAATGCAGGAGACACATTTGCAGTAGTTGAAAGCGATAAAGAACTCAAACAAATTGTTAGTAAGCGTAAAGAAGAAGATAGAGAAAAAAGACTTAGCAGCCAGGGACCAATTAAACTTCAAAAAGATACCATCTTTACAGCTAAACAGAAGAAAAAAACTGATAACGAAATCAAAGAACTTAATATTATTATAAAATCCGACACTGATGGCTCAGCAAAAGCTGTTGAAACAGCTTTACAAGAACTTAAATCTAAAGAAATCAAAGTAAAACTTATACACAGCGGCGTTGGTGATATATCTGAAGCTGACGTTATGTTAGCAGCCACCAGTGATGCAATAATAATTGGATTTGGTGTAAAAGAAGATCCAAACGCTCTAAGAGTTTCAGCAGAAGAAGGCGTTAGCATAAGAACATATGAAATCATTTACCAGATCTCAGAAGATATTGAAAAAACCATGCTGGGCCTCCTTAAACCAGAGCTTAAAGAGATTGAACTAGGTGTAGCTGAAGTTAGAGACTTATTTACAGTTGGAAAAAATTTAGTTATTGCAGGTTGTTACGTTCTCGATGGTAAAGTTGTACGGAATAGAACAGCAACTGTACTGAGAGAGAATAAAGAAATTTACAAAGGCAATCTTGATAACTTAAAAAGATTTAAAGACGACGCTAAAGAAGTTGCTTCAGGATACGAATGTGGTATTTCATTCAATAAATTCAACGACCTGCAAAAAGGTGACCTTATTAAAGTCACCACTATGGTCGAAATTGAAAGAGAAAGCCTCAATTAACACTCCATCATAAATAAGGAAGATAAAATGGTTAGCAGAGTAGATAAGGTCAGGAAAGCTCTTATTAGAGAGGTTAGTGATTTATTACAAACACGCCTAAAAGACCCTAGAATATCAGGTATTGTTTCCGTCACTGACGTAGAGCTTTCAGCAGATTGCAGACATGCTAAAGTTTTTGTTAGCATACTTGGAGAAGCAGATGATCAAAATAACACAATGGAGGCACTTGCTTCATCAACTGGCTTTATAAGAACAGAAATAGGAAAAAGAATTTCTCTTAGATTCACTCCTGAAATAAAGTTCATGATAGATGATTCACTTGAAAGAGGCGTAAGAGTTACTAAATTGCTGGAAAAAATAGCAAGGGGTGAAGTCTAAACATTGCTTACCGGAATATTAAATATAAATAAGCCTATAAACTTTACTTCACATGACACTATAAACAAACTTCGAAAAATATTAAAAACTAAAAAGATAGGGCATGCTGGAACATTAGACCCTCTTGCTATTGGTGTTTTACCTGTTTTTATAGGTAAATACACAAAACTTATTCAGTTTTTACCAGGAGAAAAAGAATATATTGCTGAGATAACCCTTGGTATTACTACAGACAGCTACGACTCTGAAGGCGAAATTCTCTCAAAACAAAAAGGTGAAACAAATCAAACTATTATCACTGAAAAATTACTAAATTATACAGGAACTATTCAACAACAAGTGCCTTTAAAGTCAGCTACACACTATAAAGGCAAGAAACTCTATAAATATGCACATAAAGGCATCATTATAGATGACCTGCCTTCTAAACCTGTTACTATTTATAATATTGAACTGCTTGATATTTCCTATATTGAAATAGACCACCCGGTTATAAAGGTCAAAATAGAATGTAGTGCAGGTACTTATATTAGAAGTATTGCTAATGATCTCGGTAAAGATCTTAATTGCGGAGCCTATCTGAGTAACCTTATACGCACTAAATCATCAGGGTTACATTTAGATGATAGTATTACCTTAGATGAACTATCTCATATCGTTGATACAAACACACTTGAACAGTTCCTTGTTGATCCAAGAGAGTTAATAAACTGGCCAGCCTGTATTATAAACAATGATCTTATTAATAAAGTTTTTTTGGGACAGTTTATCAAGCTAGAAAACACTTTCTTCGAACACAATCAAAGAATTTTTCTTATAAATAATAATAATCAAATTCAGGCTGTAGGTAGATATGACAGTATTAATGATTTAATAAAACCAGAAATAGTTTTTGCATGATTTTTAATGCATTCTACAGCATACCTATGTATCTAAGAAAGTCATCAAAACTATAGATATGCTGGACCTTAAATATTTCAACTATAGCAGCCATAGAGAGCCCTAAAATAGGTAAAAACATCCATAGAGAAAAGCCTGTATTTACCCGTTTAGCTTGAGGCATTGTTTCTAACTGAGTCTCCTGGTTGCATCTTGTTATAGAATTATAACCCTTTAAAGCTCTTATTGTTTCAGACTGATGATTAATAACTTCAATAAGCTCAGTTTGTATACGTTTTAATTCGCTAAATCTAACATGATAATCTTCTATAAGCTTTGCATTCATCAAGTTTTCAGATTTTAGCCAGGCATATTCAACCTTAAATTTCTCAAGTTCTTTCCTTACAGTTTCTACAGACATTGCATTACGGTCATAAGATACTTCAGAGAAATCTGGTAGTGATAATACATCAATCATTAAAAGATCATCACATGTTGAGGTTTTAACAGTTCCATTTATGACTTGATCACACAAATATTCAAGTTCTACGTCTAAAACTTCGGATGCTTCTCTAATTTCTAACCATTTATTATCCAATAATCAACCTGCTTAAGTTTTTATATACAAATTAATGGTAGTGTGTACTCAACAAATCTAATAGTACCAGCATTTTAAAAATTGGTGTAGTTTTTAATATTAGCTTAACATTTTTAAACATCAAACAAGCATATTGTATAATAACTAAAAGAAAACACCTTTTTATAAGAATGTTTTCTTTTCAATACTATATCTCAATGAATATTATTTATAATGCAAGCATCTGCTTTATATCTTCAAGGTTAGATGAAGTTTTCTTGACTACACAATTAGAATTATTTATTGCACAATCAGGATCCTTCAAACCATTTCCAGTTAATACACATACAACTAAAGAGTTTTCTTTAAGTTTTCCATGACATGCGGCTTTATATAATCCTGCTACACTGGCTGCACTAGCAGGTTCACAAAATACTCCTTCTAGTCTAGCCAGGTCTCTATACGCATTTAATATTTCATTATCTGTAACAAAATCAACTTTACCATTTGATTCATTTGCGGCATTCACTGCATGTTCCCAGCTAGCAGGATTACCTATTCTTATAGCAGTAGCAATTGTCTCAGGTTTCAGAATTCTCTCACCTTTAACTATTGCTGCAGCTCCTTCAGCTTCAAAACCATACATAACAGGTTTCTGTGAAATTTTTCCTGCATTATAGTATGCTTTAAATCCCTTCCAGTAAGCAGTAATATTTCCGGCATTGCCCACTGGTATACATAAGTAGTCAGGCGCCCTGTTAAGCTTATCACATATCTCAAAAGCTGATGTTTGTTGTCCATCAATTCTATAAGGGTTTAGTGAATTAACAAGAGTAATAGGGGATGATTTTGTTAGTTCTAAAACTATCTCAAGAGCTTCATCAAAGTTTCCATCAATAGCAATAATATCAGCCCCATAAAGCATTGCCTGAGATAATTTACCTAATGCAATATAGCCATCAGGTATTAGAACATAACATTTAAGACCTGCCTTTGCACTATATGCAGCTGCAGATGCGCTTGTATTTCCTGTACTAGCACACATTACAGATTTTGACCCTTCTTCCAAAGCTTTGCTTATTGCCATAGTCATTCCACGGTCTTTAAAGCTTCCAGTAGGATTAGCCCCATCATATTTAAGATAAAGTTTTAGCCCTTTGATGCCTGTTTTTTCTGCTATTCTATCTGCTTTTATTAATGGTGTAAAACCTTCATTAATTGACACTATAGGAGTTTTATCGGTTACAGGCAAAAATTCTTTATAATGTTCGATTAAAGGGACAAAGCTTTTTGTTGTCATTGTACTATCCATTTTATTTCCTTATCTAAATACTCTTATAACATTAGCTATCTGTTTAGTAGAGAAATGTAATGAAATCTCATCAATTGCTGCACGTAAAGCTGACTCTTTTACCTCATGTGTTAACAAAATTATACGTGCCTGACCACCAAGTAACATATCCTTTTGAATCACTCCAAGAAGGCTAACACCATGATTACCACATGACATTCCCATGTGGCCAATAACACCAGGCTGGTCTAAAGAATTAAATCTAACATAAAACTTACTAACTGTATCTTCTATTGGCACAATAGTTGCATTTAGTTTGTGTGTACACTTCATAGATGGTAATACATTAACTGTCATATCCATTTCACGTACAATTGCTAAGATGTCACCAACTACAGCACTAGCTGTAGGCATTTGACCTGCTCCAGGGCCAGAGAAATTAACCTGGCCAACAGCATCACCATAAACAGTAAGGGCATTTGTAACACCATTTATACTTGCCAGTGGATGTGTCTTGGAAACAAGTGCCGGATGAACTCTCACATCAAGTTTGTTATCATCTTTTATGCTTGCCATTGCAATTAGTTTTATTTTATAGCCAAGCTCTGAAGCATAAGCTATATCAACAGGAGTAATATTGCTTATTCCTTCACAATAAATATCATTGATATTAATTCTGTATCCAAAAGCTATTGATGCAAGAATAGAAAGTTTATATGCTGCATCATGTCCTTCTACATCACTGGTAGGATCGGGTTCAGCATAACCTAATTCCTGTGCTTCTTTCAAAACATCAGCAAATTCAGAATTCTCTTGCTCCATTTTAGTTAAAATATAATTTGTAGTACCATTAAGAATACCAGCCATAGAAGTAATTTTGTTAGCAGCAAGGCTTTGTTTCATTGGCATTATTATAGGTATACCACCACCAACAGAGGCTTCATACAAAACTGCTACATTCTTTTCTCTTGCTAACTCATATATTTCAGGACCTCTTTTAGCCAACAACTCCTTGTTAGCAGTAACAATATGCTTGCCGTTCCTTATAGCATCTGTCACAAGCTGAAACGCTGGGTCAGTTCCTCCCATCACCTCAACAACAATTGATATATCTGGATCATTTGTAATTTCAAAAGGATTATCAGTTAGAATACCTTCTATATCAACATCTCGCTTTTTATTTGTGTTTCTAACTGCAATTTTTTTTATTTTCAAACAATCATATTTCTTTAATACCTTAACGACACCCGTTCCAACTGTTCCAAGACCTAATATACCAATATTTATAATCTTATCCGTCATATTCTTCTCACAAAGTGTACTAACTTAATATTGATGATTGTATTGTTAAATAAGATGTTTAGCAAGCATAAGACCTTTGTATTAAGTATATTAATTAACAATAATCTAGTTAAAGTTAATTTCTACGTGATAAAACATGTTTAAAATAAGCAGGTAAATCAGATTCTGGAACCTCTTTAAAGATTTCTTCAATATTTTCAAAGCTAATTGGAAGAGTTCCCTTATAATATTTTCGAATAATATTGTAATTTTCCTGAATAAAACAATTATAACGTGGCAGTTTAAAGGCTTCATTAAGTCTTTTCCAGGCCTCTTTAAGTGGGATTTCTTTAATATTGCCAAAACTCAATGGTGTAAAGTCACAGGGGCAAACATTTCCAAAACTATCTATAAAAAGGTGCATAGTGCCAGCACAACAACCAAAATATTCTCCAGACTCAACCAGAGCAAATGAACACACCTTTGGTTTAAGATTTCTTTTGTTTATTTGCTTATGAAAATCTTTTATTTCATCTCTAAGAGTATTATCTAAAAAGCAATTATTACAATCAATCAGTTTTCCTGTAGGCATTGGTTCAACTATTCTATACTCATCAACCTGTAAATCTGTTGCTAGTTTGTAAATTTCTTTATATGTACCATCCTTAAGTATCTCCATATCTGGAACAGTAGTAAGCATTGTATAAAATGAATACTTATTACTAAGTTTTATAGCCCTTATTGCAGTTTCATATGCCTTTTCATTAGACCTCTTTTTATTATGAATATCCGGTATATGACTATCTACACTTATAGCAACAGCCCATAGACCTGCCTTTTTAAGTTTTATAGCAAGATCTTCTGTAAAATTAACCCCGTTAGTAAATAGCATGCAGTCTGTTTCGGCTGAGGCTTTTTCAATTATTTCAACTAGATCTTCTCTTAAAGTTGGTTCTCCACCTGTAATACCTATAATACTTGTACCTATAGACAATAGCTGGTCAATTAAATCAGATATTTGATTATAGGTTAAATCTTCTCCTGAACGATTTTTATAACTGCAATGCCAGCAATTGTAGCAACACTTAGATGTTATAGCAATGTACGCAGATACAGGGCTAATTTTTCTGCCAGAAAGCATATTTACAAACATTCTATCATGCCCCTTACCAGGCATTGGTGGCAAAAATGCATTTATAACATAACGACCATCTAACATTTGCGTAATTGTTTCATTTTTAAGCCAGTTATACATATAAACTAAGGTTTTAAATGGTATAAAACTTTTTTTTTGTTTTATTTCATCAAAAATTTTATCTGGCAATCTTTTAGCTGGTAATTTATTCAAAACTTCTATTGGAACAGTAGTTATTTCCTTTGTCCGGAGAATTTTATAGAGGGTATAAAGCTTTTTAAACTTATCAAACATTAAATACTACTGTTTCTGGAGTAATATCCACATATATTCATGCGTAACATCTTTAAAATTTGATTTTATATAATCTTCAAAAGTTTTTCTGCACTTTTTATCATTCTTAAGATCAAGAACATATTCATAACCAGCTAATATACCTGTATTTAAAAGCCAGTCTAAAATAGATTGCTTGTTAGTCAGGTCAATAGAAAAATTACCTTCTCCATAATCAATTTCTTTAAACCGTTTACCAAATTTTTTTAACAAATATTCTTTATTTTCAGGGAATTTATGAAGAGGTAATTTCTTTAGACTTTTATAGTGGTTATACATAGTATATTTCATGGTTTTTTGGACTGCTTTCAGAGTATCTCTTTTATTAGTAAGCGTTAATAAATAACCATTTTTTGATAAAACACGATAAAGCTCTTTATAAACTTTTTTATGCCTAGCATATCCCAAGCTCCAAGCACATGTAATCAGGTCAAACTGATTATCTGAAAGTTTTGTTAGACCTCTCTCCATAGTATCTCTAAAAAGTATAACACTATCAGAACCTAATTTAGGTCTGGCCTGTCTCAGCATGTGTTTAGAGCAATCCATTCCTATAATTTTAGCCTCTGGGAACATATATTTTAGCTTTAAGGTTGCACCGCCCGTACCACAGCCTAAGTCTAAAATATATTTAGGTTTCTGGTCTGAAATTTTAGATAAAACATCTTCTGTAATTGAGCTAAGATAAACAAACCATTCATCATCATAACTAGAAGCCAAATATTTATAGCTTCTTCTAAAATCTGAGGTTTCTACTTGATAACCTTGTAAGTATAAACTTGCTATTTTAAGGTTAACTTTTAATAACTCAATGAAATTCAAATTGGGCCACAACCTGAAACAATAACAACTATTAACAAAATATAAAACATCTTAATAAAGATATTCAAAACGTTATCCTTTAAATATTTTTAACTCAATCAAAATCAAATTTTAACATAATCAGTCATTAAATAAATTTTACATTATTTGCTGGATGTAGAATTTTGTTAATATAGTTATTATTATGATATTAGGGGCATAGTATATTAGGGATTCAAAATAAGCAACTGGAGTAAGCGATTATGCTTAAAAGGTTAACAACAGGATTAATAATAAGCCTAATACTGTCTATCAGCTTAGCCACAGAAGCTTATTGCGAAACCAAGTCTACCAAAACCTTTATAGGGCCAACAAGAGGAAGCATATCGTCTTTGTTTGGCTGGAGGAGTGACCCCTTCAGTAAAAAAACAGCCTTCCATTGTGGTCTAGATGTGGCTGCTAAATCAGGAACTCCTATTTACGCCCTCCAGGAAGGGTATGTGGTATATTCAGATATAAAAGGTGGTTATGGTAAAGCTGTTATTATAAGGCATCAATACCCTGATATTCCTGAGTTGCCTATAGTTGAAACCATGTATGCTCATAACTCAGATAATTTAGTTAAAGTTGGGCAATACGTAAGAAGGGGAGATATTATAGCACAGGTAGGATCTACAGGCAGGTCAACAGGTCCACACTTACACTTTGAAGTTCACTACAATGGTGGTTATGTTAATCCAATAGATTACCTGCAAAAATTGCCTAAATATCTAAAATACGTTGCATACAAAAGAAGTAAGTACTATGCTTATAAGCCTATCAATGCTCCTCAAATAAAACCAGCTATTACAGCGCAACAAAAATCAAATTATATAATGATAGAAGACTAAAAAGAACTTATTATTTTCTAATTCGTCTAAAGAATTATTCTAATTATTCTCTTTATTACTTATAAATACAGGCTAAGTAGTATATAAACATACTACTACTTTTCAATAATGCTTTGGTATTTTTAGGAATAATTCCTAAAAGTTAGAGCAAAAGTACCATGTTTTTTAAACTAAAGTTGTATTCAAAGTAGGGAAAAAGTACTTTATTATTAAAGTAGAACAAGAATTTATTTCACCTAAGAATCAGGTAAAACAAGCCAGGAGGCACGATGAACCAGCCAAATTATATAATTGTTCAGTCTATAATTAAAGTTCTCCGTGCTTATTATCAAAATCAACTCAAAGATACCACTCAAAAGCTTAAAAATATTGAATACATTAATGTAGATTTACTAGTCAGCAAAATTGAAGAAGAAATACCTGCTGAAGAAATAGACAATAGCCACGAGAGAATAGTATCAATGATTGAATCTATTATTCAAGACTAGCTAATTCCAGAGCATATCTACAAGTAATCTTAAAAATACCAGAACTATCAAGGTTAATAGTATGTTTTTTAATAGTCTGGGATCAGCTTTTTTATTCAATTTGGTACCTATAAAAGCTCCTATCATTGCCGAAACAGATATTATAAGGGCACTTAAAAACTCAATCTGGCCGGTAGCAGATTTGCCAATAAACGTTAGAAGCGAGGCAATAAAAGCAATATGCGTACTAGAGCTTATACATATTTTTATAGGTACATCAAATAGTGTATTCAAAAGCGGTATAACCACAACCGAACCTGCAAAACCTATAGCTCCAGCAGGAAGGCCTACCAACAATCCAAATATTATATATTTATATCTGGATATTTTCTTCTCTGGTAGTTCTTCAGGTTCTTTTTCTTTATGAAATATCATTGAAATAGCTGAAAATGCTAAAACAAATATATAAATCCATATTATTATATTGCCATGAAGATACTTAGAAAATACTGCACCAGTAAAGGCTCCTATTGCCATGCCTATACCTATATTTAAAACAAGGTAATAGTTTACATTTCCAGTTTTATGGTGAAAAAAAGAAGATGTTGCAGTACCGAAAAGTGATTGCATAGAAACCATTCCTGTTATCATATGTACAGGTATTTTATCATGGCCAAATAAACCAGGAACATAAAGAAGTATGGGAAGCATTAAAAGTGCTCCTCCTATACCCAAAAGACCTGAAAACAAGCCTACAACTGTACCTACTACAAATAAAAAGATAGAAAAAACTAAATCCATGGTTAAATTAATTTTATTTTTTTTCTCTTATTAGCATTTCATTCAAGAATAACATAAGTTCATTTCTTGATTTAACTAATAATGAAGTTTTTCTTATGTAAAATTAAAGCAATTATCTTTAAGTGCGTTATTTTATAAGTTTATTAGCACTAATAACAATATAAAGTAACTCATATATGAATTAATAATCCAATTTAATAACTATATTCAAAAACAATAAAATACTTACAGCTAATTCATATAATTAGGTAGCAGCTAGAAAGCGCCTCTTTAAGTTTTATTCAAATTACTAAGACTTAAAAACAGAAGAGTGGTATTATTTAAATGAAATAGGAACAAAACCTGACAAATTAAATCATTAAAACTATAGATAAACAAAAACCTTAAATTAAAATGCAAATAATGTTTTTTAACTTTCTAAAACAATAGAGGTTGAGAAAATGAATAAATCACCCATTGATAAAATAAAGATTATACTGGTTGAAGATCATACTTTAACCAGGTTTGGTTTAAAAACAGCGTTCGAAGAGGCACCAACAATACAAGTCATAGGAGAAGCTGAGACAGGAGAAGAAGGTATTTCAATGGTATCACAGCTTAATCCTGATGTTGTATTAATGGATTTGGGTTTACCTGGAATGAACGGTATTGACGCTACCCAAAAAATTAAATCTTTAAATGAAGATATTAAAATTGTAATCTTGACCTCCCACAATAACGAAGAAGAAGTATGGGCAGCTCTTGGCGCTGGTGCTAATGCTTATTGTTTAAAAGACATTGAACCTGATAGACTAATACATGTTGTAGAGTCAATACATGAGGGTGCAGCATGGCTAGATCCTTCAATAGCTAACATAGTTCTTAAATCTATTTCCAACCAGTCCAGTAAAAAAGTTGGGAGCACTGTATCTATTGAGTCTCATATTGAGAAGTCTCTGCTAACTGAAAGAGAGCTAGAAGTTCTGAAGTTACTGGTTGATGGTAATTCAAATGCTGAAATCGCCAAAAAATTAGTGGTAAGCATACATACCGCTAAAGCCCATGTATGCAGCATTCTCCAAAAGTTATCCGTAGACGACAGAACCCAGGCTGCTATAAAAGCATTAAAAGATGGTATAGTGTAATTCCAGGTCGTATATGAGGAAACAATATGAAGCAAATACTCCTATTGCTGCTGTTATTTTTGTTAGTTATTTATGCAAGCAAATCATATTCTTCAGAATTAAGCAGTTACGAACAGCTCAAACAATCATGGCAAATTTATAAAAGCTATTTCATACAAAATGATGGAAGAGTTATGGACTTCTATTCCAATAGTATAACGACTTCCGAAGGGCAATCATATGCTCTTTTGAGGTCTGTATGGCTTAATGATAAAAATACATTCGATAATGTTCTCAATTGGACAAATAGCAACTTAAAAGCTAGAGGAGATAATTTATATAGCTGGAAATGGGGAGAAAATAAAAATGGTGAATGGACTATAATCGATCGTTCTAATGCTACAGATGCTGATGAAGACATTGCACTGGCTCTTATTCTTGCTTATGAAAAATGGAACGATAAAAAATATCTAGCGCAAGCGAAAAATACTCTAAAAGACATCTGGAATAAAACTGTAGTTAACATTAAAGGCAATAATTATCTTACTGCGGGTGACTGGGCAACTAAAGATGAAAATATAAAATTAAACCCTTCTTACTTTTCGCCTTATGCATATAGAATTTTTGCTAAGTATGACAACAAACATGACTGGTTAAGTCTTGTCAGTAGTTCTTATGATGTATTAAACAAGGCTTCTCAACAATCAGCGTTTTACCTGCCACCTGACTGGTGTTATATAAACAAAAAAACAGGCAACATAACAATTGACAAGCAAATAAACCCGAAAGAAAGCGATTATTCATATGATGCAATTAGAGTTCACTGGAGGATAGCACTGGATTACATATTAAATAATGACAAATCAGCTCTCAATTATCTAAATAAATCCACTAAAAGCCTAATAAAATACTGGGAAATCAATGACAACCTCCCAACAGCTGTAACAATTGATGGCATTATAAGGGAACCTCATGATTCATACGCAATATACGGTTGTGCACTACCTGCCATTGCCTTAGTAAACAAAAAGGTTGGAAAAGAAATTTACCATAAAAAAATAGCTGCTGAATATATCAAAGGTTTTTGGGCTAATCCTAAAGACTATTATTCTCAAAACGTAATCTGGTTTGGTTTATCAACCTTTTATAACATCGGAAAAAAACCCGCATTATCTAAAAGAGGCCTGGTAAATTTACTAAACTAACTATGTATAAAACTATAATTACATATATAGCAAGCCTTATTATATCTTCAATGATTTTTATTTCAGCCTGTAGATCTGAAGAAATCATCATAGGCACAATAAAAGACTTAAAACCCCTGGCACAAGACCTCAAAAGCTCTTTTGAAGAAGATAACCCTAATATAATAATCAACTTTATTACAGGTAAAGAAAGTGAACTTGTTGAAATATTCCAAAGCCCTGATACCTTTATTGATATGATCTTTCTTGATAATAAATATACACTGGAAGAGCTCTCAAAACAGAATTTTATAAATAAAAAAAGCATTAAAGAACTTGGAAAAGATCAACTCTGTGTTGTTGTAAAAAAAAGTATAGAGATGAGAGCATTTATGCTGTACCCTAAAACAAGTGTAATGAAAGGCTTAATTGTAAGTAACCCTTCTATAACCTCACTAGGGAGACATACTAAAGAAGCATTAAGTAATTTAAACCTCTGGGAAAAAGCAGCTAAAAAGATTATTTTTTTTGAAAATAATAATGACATAGCCTCTACAGTTTCTAGAGGAAATTATGATGGAGGCATTATGTATTGTAGCTTTGCAAAAAGATCTTTCATACAAATATCAGACTATTTAAACCCTACATTGCATAAGCCTATTATTTATTCAAGCGGTATTAACATAGAAGCAGATAGTAATTCAGCTATATATAAGTTCAATCAATTCCTTTCTTCGCCAAAAGCCAAAAGCATATTTAAAAAATACGCTATAAATATTTAAGTTTTCTTTTATTACAGTTTTTTTATAATTTATAACCTGATTATTTATACCAATCCACGCAAGTAAACGATATATGGCTTTAAATTATTATAGGGTGTTTTTGCCTACGCAGCAGACAAAAACACCCTGCCTCTATAATCTAGAATCTATAGATTACTTTCAAGGATAAGTATAGCAAGAATCAGTTGTGATATACTTTAATCTGTATTTAAGACAAATCGAGTGCAAACATTGCAAACAAACCACAAAAAGGTTTATATAGAAACATTAGGCTGCCAGATGAACAAATCCGACAGCGAAAAGATTTTAGGCATACTAGATTCAATAGGATATAAAAACACCACTAACCCCAAAGAAGCTAATCTGCTTATTATAAACACATGTACAATAAGAGGATCTGCGGAAGACAAAGCTTTCAGCTATCTGGGGGTCTGGGGAAAAATGAAAAAATCTAAACCAGAACTAATTATAGCCATATGTGGTTGTGTAGCACAGCAAAAAAAAGAAACCATTTTTAAACAGGCACCTTACGTTGATATAATATTCGGAACACAAAACATTGATGAGCTTCCAGTACTAATAAACAAGTTTAAAACTACTAAAGAACATCAATGCTCTATACTAAATCAACCTTATCAGGGAGATAAAATAAACTTTAAATCATTTAGAGACAGTGCTCTAACAGCATGGATTAATATTATAGAAGGATGTGACTACTTTTGCACATATTGCGTTGTACCGTATGTCAGAGGAAGACAACGCAGCAGGGATTTCGATGAAATAGTTAAGGAAGTTCAATCCCTTGCAGATCAAGGCTTTAAAGAAATTACATTGCTGGGACAAACCGTTGATTCTTACGGCAATGACATTGATGATATTAATATAAACTTGACTAACCTGCTCAAAAGATTGAACCAAATTGATAATATTTATAGAATAAGGTTTGTAACTTCACACCCTAATGATATTACTGATGAATTAATAGATACAGTAGCAACACTCGACAAAGTATGTGAATATTTCCATATTCCAATGCAAAGCGGAAATACTGAGATACTCAAAAAAATGAAACGAGACTACTCTGCTGAAGAATACTATAATCTGGTAAAAAAAATAAGAGAAAAAGTTCAGGATGTAGGCATCACTTCTGATTTTATAGTAGCATTTCCGGGAGAAACTGAAGATCAATTTCTAGATACTGTTAAGGCTGTAGATTATCTTGTATTTGATCAATGCAATACTGCCATGTATTCGCCAAGAAAACAAACGCCCGCTGCTACCTGGAAAGACCTTCAACTAAATAAACACATTAAAAAGGAAAGAATTAATTTACTTAATAAACACGTTAAAAAGTCTGCATTAAAAGCAAATAAGAAATATCTGGGGACAATTCAAGAAATAATGGTTGAAAATTCTTCAGAGAAAGAAGGCAAAACTATTCTCAGCGGAAGAACAAGAAACAATAAAATAACGCACTTTGAAGGTAATACAAAACTAATTGGACAATTAATAACAGTTAGAATCACTGATATCACAGCCTGGTCTTTAAGAGGAGAATTGCTTTAGTTCTCTGAATTTTTTTCAGGTTCTGCCTCTGGCTCTTTATCTTTTTGCTTGCCAGTTTTTATTGTAGTAAAAGTATCAAAAAGGTCATCTAAAACTGATTTGAATGACGTTACAGTAGCCATTTTATGTGCAGGCAAGCCATATACTTCTTTAGTGTCAGTATTTAATGCAAATAAAGATGGTACAAAAAATACTTTAAATTGGCCCGCTAAATCAGGATTTTCATCTACATCAACATCTATAAAAACAGCTTTATCTGAATATTCATCTCTAACCGTTTCATATGCTGGTCTTATTTTTCTGCATGAGCCACACCACTGAGAATAAAACATTAATATTACTGGTCTATCTCCATTAATTGATGTTTTTAGCATTTCATTGACATCATTAACTGAGTTGTCTTCAGCGTATACGTATTCACCAAGGTTTACTTCAGATTTTTTGGGGGTATTATTCAATAAAATATAAGAAAAGTAAATTATAATAATTAACAACAACGGAATAATTATCAACAAAACTTTTTTCATTTATTCTTCCTACTTTGTTAAAGCTCAATAATAGTAAAGCACATTTTTTAATAAGCCGACAAGGAAAAAAATTTTTTATTTTTGAGTGTTTTATAATGTTGATATCAAAAACAATTTTTTATTTGAAGGAATTAAATATTGACTATCATATCTGCAGACAATAGCGAAAATAATAAAGATAATGATAAAAAGAAAAGAAACAGAAACATAGTAACCAAAGAAACCAGTATTGACAGAACTTTGGATAAATCACTTCGGCCTAAAATCTTGTCAGAATACATTGGCCAAACACACCTTAAAAATAACCTTTTAATAAGCATTAACGCCGCAACACAACGCCAAGAATCCATTGATCATTTACTTTTATATGGGCCACCTGGGCTGGGCAAAACCACTCTGGCTACCATTATAGCCAATGAAATGGATGTAAATATTCGTATTAGCTCTGCTCCTGCACTTGAAAGGCCTAGAGATATTGTTGGTATTTTAATGGGAATGAAAGATGGCGAAGTTCTTTTTATTGATGAAATTCACAGATTAAATAAAGTTACTGAAGAAATATTATACCCGGCGATGGAAGACTATAAACTTGATAGAACCACAGGCAAAGGTCATAGTGCAAAAACAATTAGAATTCCAATACCAAAATTTACACTAATAGGCGCTACCACAAGAGCTGGTGCACTTTCTGGACCGTTACGGGATCGTTTTGGAATCGTGCATCGACTAGAGTTTTATACCATAGAAGATTTATCAACCATTATTAAAAGATCTGCTAAAATTCTCGAAGTAACTATTTCAGAAGACGGTTCCATGGCTATCGCTTCAAGAGCAAGAGGAACACCTAGAATTGCCAATAGACTACTAAAAAGAGTTCGTGATTTCGCTCAGGTCCATAATGAAGAACTTATTAATAGTGATATTGCCAATAATGCTCTTGATATGCTTAAAGTTGATTCCTATGGGCTAGAAACAACAGACAGAGAACTACTAAAGCTAATCATTGAAAAACATAATGGTGGGCCTGTTGGCATCGATACACTTGCCGCAGCACTTGGAGAAGATTCTAAAACCATTGAAGACGTCTATGAACCCTATTTGCTTCAAGCCGGGTTTCTTAATAGAACGCCAAGAGGCAGAATGGCAACTCATTTTGCCTATAAACACTTGAATTTTAAATCACATGGTTATCAACAATCATTATTTTAAACAAGGTTTCACTATGAGATTCGTTTTTTCACTAATTTTTACATTATTAATACTACTATTTAGCAACCTTAACCTTCTAGCAGAAGATAATATCTCTGATAATTACATAGAAGAAGTAGGTCAGGTAATTAATATAATCAACGATAACCAAGATAAAAGCCTTGACGTATTTGGTGAAGGACATACTATACAAACTGTTAAAGTTAAGGTACTGAGTGGAGAGTTAGAAGGTAAAGAATTCACCACAGAAAATATTCTTTCCGGAAATCCTGCTTACGATATACCTGTTAAAAAAGGTGATAAAGTCGTATTAGATATTGAAGAAGACACAAATGGAGTGCTTATAGCTAACATTTCAAATCTATATCGAACTCATGCCTTGACAATTCTTGTTTGTGTTTTTGCATTATTAATACTAATTTTTGGAGGACTAAAAGGACTTAAAGCAATTATATGTTTGGTTTTAACATATTTAATGATCTTTTATTTCCTAATACCTGGTCTTTTAAAAGGGTATAACCCCCTATTTCTCACAGTAATAATTTGCTTTCTGGCAACATGTGTTACTATTTTTATCATTTCTGGTATCAATATGAAAAGCTTAAGTGCTGTCATTGGCACTATTGGAGGTGTAGTCGCTGCTGCCATAGTATCATTATTTACCATAAAAGTTGCCACCCTTTCTGGAATTCCAAATCATGAAGCTGTAGGTTTGTGGACAGAGTTTCCAGATCTTGATTTTAAAGGCATATTAGCTTCTGCCATGATTATTGGAGCTCTTGGTGCTGCCATGGACGTAGCTATATCAGTAGCCAGTTGTATCATGGAAGTAAAACAAGTTAGCCCTGAGATCTCTATAAAAGATTTAATTAAGTCCGGAATGAATGTAGGGAAAGATATAATGGGCACAATGACTAATACCTTACTTCTTGCTTATACTGGTAGTGCTATGTTTCTTTTATTATTGGTAAATAATAATGTATCATTAATAAAATTACTTAATCTAGATTCTATAGTAAGTGAAATTACAGCTGCTCTTGCAGGTAGCATTGGTTTAGTTCTATGTATTCCTATAACAGCTGTTATAGGTAGTTATTTAATTAATAAAACCAAAATTACAAAGGTAGAAAGTTAAATAGTAGATTTTCATATGAATATAACAGACAAATTAAATATTAAAGAAGTACTTGAAAAAGTTGTAAAAACTTTAGACAACTATGAACCCAGACCACAACAGTTTGAAATGGCAGAAGCCATAGTAAAATCATTCGATAAAAATAAAAGTTTAATAATAGAAGCTGGTACTGGTTCTGGTAAATCATTTGGTTATTTAGTACCTATTGCTACTTCAGAATACAAGGTTGTTGTTTCAACCGGTACTATAGCATTACAAGAACAATTACTTCACAAGGATGTGCCATTTGTTGTAGATAACTATAACACTAATCTTAAATATGCCCTTGCTAAAGGGAGAGGTAACTATCTTTGCCTGATGAAGTTCTTTGAAACTCAACGAGCTATACCTCCAAAATCTAAAGAAGGAAGCATTATTCAAAAGATAGAAAAACAATATTTAAAAGGCTGGAAAGGAGACCAGGCAGAACTTGATTTTATAGTTCAAAATCTTATCTGGCAAGAAATTAATTCAGATAAAGATGATTGCATAAACCATAAATGCCAGCATTTTAGTGAATGCCCCTTCAGGCTAGCCAGAGCTGAACTGTCTGATGCTGATATAATTGTAGCCAATCATGCGCTATATTTTACTGATCTTGCAGGCGGAGGTACTATTTTACCTCCCCATGATTACGTAATTTTTGATGAAGCTCATCACATAAAAAGTGTTGCTACTAGAGCTTTTACCATTACTATTGGCAAATGGGCTTCAACAAAACTTTTACAAAAGATACAAAAACGCATATCACCTGTACCACATACTATAACATCTAATTTAACAAACATTGAATCAGATATTCTAAGCTGGTTACTTTCTAAAGGAAAGGACTCATTTAGAATATTCCCTGATAGCAACTTTTATTCGCTTGTTGCCAATGAAATAGATGAATTAAAAAGACTGCGAAACTGGTTAAATGAACTTGAAATTGACCACATAGAACTGTTTGACACAGACAATAAAACGCTCAAAATGAGTCACAAAGACCGATTAACATCTCAAGCATCTAATCTAATAAGCAGATGGGAATATTTTCTTGAGCAAGACATAATTGAAGATGAAGATTTAAGAGTTAATTGGGCAGAAACTAATAAACATAAGCTCAGTTTTGAGATTAATTCGGCACCAATATTTGTATCAAATATACTAAAAGAGCATCTCTGGAACAAAAAACCTTCAATACTAACAAGTGCTACACTGGCTGTAGATAAAAATTGTAATTACACTAAAAATCAACTAGGGCTGAACGCCGATGAATTAATTCTTGATAGCCCTTTTAGCTACGCCAACCAATCAAGACTTCATTTACCTAGACTTAAGACCTTACCAAACTCGCAAGAATATAACTCGGCAATATCAAATCTAATAATAGAAATATTAAATATAACTAAAGGAAGAAGCCTTGTATTATTCACCAGTATAAGTGCCATGAAAGATGTTAGCTCAGCAGTAATAGAAAGATTAGAATTCCCGACCAAAGTGCAAGGTGATTTGCCAAGGAAAAAACTTATTGAATGGTTTAAAGAAATCGATAATAGTGTTCTGTTTGCTACTTCCACCTACTGGGAGGGGATTGACATACCAGGAGAAGACCTTATTTGCGTAATAATAGACAAAATACCTTTTAGCGCTCCAGATGACCCAATTATAAGTGCTACAGTAGACTATATGAAATCCGCAAATAAAAGTTGGTTTATGGAATATATGTTACCTGAAGCCACATTAAAACTCAAGCAGGGATTTGGCAGATTAATACGATCCAAAAATGATACAGGCATGGTCAGTATCCTAGACCCACGTTTGCTTACCAAAGCATACGGTCAGATTATATTAAACAGTCTGCCTAAAAGCCCTATTGTAAACTCATTAGAAGAGATCGAAGAATTTTTAGGTTCCATTTAAATCTACTGATTCCCGGCCTCTGATTTATTATTTTCTTCAGGCACAACCTGGCTTTCAGTGTTTTGAGGCTGTTGTTGTACTGTTTCAACTCTGGTGTCATTAAAGTTTGAAATATCAGGTTTTAAGCTATAAAGAACATGAAGAGTAGATACATCTCTTCTAGTTAGCTTACCTTCATTACCACTAACAAACATTATATCTTTTTCATTCTTACTATGAGAACTTACACCAAGAGCATGCCCTATCTGATGCAAGACATAGGTATATAAAGTAGTTGGTAATAATATTTTCCCATCCATACCACGTTCTACAATACATATATTATATTTTGTTAGTTCATTTCCATCAATCACAGGATATGTATAACCATTTAAATCATATTCAATTTCATTTGAAAAGTTTTTATCCCATATTATTTTCAGGTGTGCATTTTCCTCTTTATCAACCTTATTAAAAGATATTAAACCACCTAAAGAAGTTTCCCAGTCTTCAAAAGCATCCCAGGCAAAAGCTTCGTATTCTTTATACGTTGAAGGAGAAATATAGACATTAAGGGGCATTTTATCTTTTTGCCAGTGAACTATTACTCCATTATCTATGATTTCCTGAATATAAGAATTGACAGAACTATACAACTGCTTGTCTTTAACAAGCAAGCTCTCATGAGGTGTTCTTATATTGGCTTTATAATCTGATATATCCACAAGAGCCTGTTTTGACAATTCTGCTATTTCTGAATAAGGCTGTATTTCAATTATCTTTCTATAATATTTTTCTGCATATCCAAGGTTATATGTCTTTACAAGTGTATTAGCAAAGTAATACATTGATTTAATATCATTAGGGTCATCTTTAACAGCTCTTGACAAATATGATAATGCTTGATCATATTTGCCTTGATTGTAAAAAACAATACCAGCAGCCAGAACATTCTTATCAGCAAAAGCAGCAGGAGAAAGAATAATCATTATAAAGATTAAAATCAACGTATTACGAAACCAATTTAATATAATCTTATCAACCTTAAATTTCTTCATCACAAGAACCTATGAAATTAAATCTAAATTAAAAACTACTTTTACATAATAATATAGAAAATTCCAAAAATTTAATCATACAAAAACCTAATAAATCTGATATTATAATTCATGGTAGTGAGGGAAATGAAATTAGCTCATGTCTTCAATAGCTAAAATTTTACTTGTAGATGATAACCCTAAATATTTAAGAGATGTTCTCCCTATGTATGGCTACGAAGTAGTTGTAGCCAACGATGGTTTACAGGGTTTAAGAGTTCTAAGCGATAAGGAACAAAAGTTTGATTTAATATTGCTAGATGTAATGATGCCTAATATGGATGGCTGGGAAGTATTAAAAGCCATCAGAAAAGACTCTCATTACGAATATATACCAATAATAATGATAACGGCATTAGATAGTGACCAAAAACAAGTATATGGTTTAAAATTTGGAGCAGATGACTATATAGTTAAGCCTTTTGTCTTACCAAATCTGCTCGCCAGAATAGAAGCTCTGCTAAGACGTTCAAAGTGGAGAGAAAAAAACCAGCAAGCAAGCACTGTAAATATTCCTTTTTCCGCTGAAGAGCCTGTAGCACCTCTGACTTCTAGAGAGAAAGAAGTTTTGAAACTCGTTGCTCAGGGTGCTAACAACCAAGAAATTGCAGAAAAACTAGTTGTTAGAGAAGTTACTGTTAAAACACATCTTAATAGTATCTTTAAAAAATTAAATGTTTCAAATAGAACACAAGCCGTTCTATCTGCCATTCAAATGAACTTGTTAGACTAACAATATGTTTTAGGAGTTACCTTATGAGTTTAAACGATGAACTAACAAATTTATTACTTACAGAAGAAGTTGAAGCCTTTAATCAGCTAAAGGAAGAAAATAATATAACAGACTTAGATTTATCTGAAATGGATTTAAGCGGTCTAAACTTAAACGGCATTGATTTAAGCTATACTGATCTAAACGGTTCTGATCTTAGAGACTGTAATTTAGATAATGCGGATTTTACAGAAGCTAATTTAAGTGCTGCCAATCTAACAAGCACTTCAATGCAGTTCTGTTGTTTCAACAATGCTAACCTGAGTGGCATACTCTTAACCGGCGCAATCCTTACTGAGTCAGATTTTACAGAAGCTAATCTTAATGGAGCTGATCTAAGAGAAGCTGATTTAAGCGATGCCGAATTATCTTCCAGCTTTAATCTTTCACAGGCTAAGTTTGATAAATTTACTGTATGGCCAGATAGTCACAATTTACCGGAAGATTTCGATACTGACTATAGTAATCATCTTAATTATGAAGATGATGACTTCGAAGAAAAGTTGTTTGATGGTGAGTTAGAAGACAATTAAACAATAATTCATGTCAGGAGGAATATCCGTGGCTCTAGTTGGTCTACATGTTTATGTATCAGGAAGGGTTCAGGGCGTAAATTATCGTTATAGCACTGTTATACAAGCCAAAAAACTCGGGCTAAAAGGCTGGGTTAAAAATCTTTATGATGGCAGGGTAGAAGCCCTCTTTGAAGGTGAAGCAGAATTAGTAGATCAAATGTTATCATGGTGTCACCAGGGGCCTCCTATGGCATATGTTACACAAGTTGAAACTTTTAAAAAGCAATATAGTGGCAATTTTGATGATTTTACGGTTACTGGTTAACGTCTTTTTATCAATTTTATTATTGATAGTTATTCCTGTGGTTTTAGCCCAAGAACCAGCATTAGATACAAACCCCAAAATTTATGACCCACCTGAGGTCGAAGAAAATTCAAAGCCAGAGTATTCCAACCCTAATAAGCCTACTTTTCAAGCCCATGTTGTTGAAGCTCAATATTTACCTCCAGCATTGTATGGCACATGGCAAGTATCAGGTACATTATTAAGCACTAATGCTCCTTATAGATTTAAAAGAAAAACCAGTGACATATGGATTCTCCAACAAGTAGAGAAAAAAATCCGGTTAGCCAATCCAGATACTCAGACTGAAACATTTATTACTGTCAACGAAGTTAAAGATAATATGGCAACTTTTACTGTTAACACAACACCTGATAGAAAGTTTTCTCAATTTGAAAAGATTACAATTACTGTAGATGGTGATAATTTCAGCGGAGTAAGTGTAATGGAGATTCAGTTTTTTCTTAAAAAAACATTAATTCGTGTTGAGCAGGCATTTTTCAATTTAAACGCAACAAAAATTTCTGGTCCTACCCCATCAATATTTAACACATCACCTTCAAAATCTAACCACTAAAGAAAATAGTTATTTAAATACATGCAACTTGGTAGTATACTCAAATGAATAATAAATAGAGGATATAACATGGAAGAGTCAAGAATTAGAGATTTTATAATACTAGGTGGCGGACCAGCAGGTGTATCTGCGGCTATTTATGCAGCTAGAGGCATGATTGACTGCTTTATTCTCGATACTGCAACACTTGGTGGACAATTAAACTGGACAGAAACAATAGAGAACTACCCTGGATACCTAAAAATATCTGGATTTGAACTTATAGAGAAATTCAGAGAACAGCTTGAAAACTTAAATGTTGAAATTAAACAATTTCAGGAAATACAAAAAGTAGACTTAACCAAACAAGTAAAGATTATAGAAACATTAGAAGGTACTTATAGAGCAAAATCTATACTTATCGCTACCGGTGCTAATCCAAGAAAGCTTGGCGTACCCGGAGAAAAAGAATTTATTGGAAGAGGTGTTAGCTATTGTGCAGTATGCGATGGGGCTTTTTTCAAAGAAAAAAATATCACTGTAGCAGGAGGAGGGAATTCTGCTATTGAAGAAAGCTTATATTTAACACGATATGCCAGCTCTGTAACTATAGTACACAGGAGAGATGAACTCAGAGCCAGTAAAGCATATCAGGAAAAAGTTCTTAATCATCCTAAAATTAAATTTATCTGGAACTCTGTTATCGAAGAAATCAAAGGTAACGATAGAGCAGTAACAGACATAATGGTTAAAAACGTTAAAACTGGAAAAATAGAAGAATATAAAACAGATGGTGTATTCCCTTATATTGGTGCTAATCCTAATACTGGTTTATTCAAAGGTCAAATAAATCTTGATGAAACAGGTTATATTTTAACAGATGAAACGATGAAAACAAATGTTGCTGGAGTCTATGCGGCTGGGGACGTTCGTAAAACCAATCTCAGACAATTAGTAGTATCTGCTTCTGATGGTGCAATAGCTGCTACAGATGCTATAAAATACTTGGATGAGGTATTTGAAGAAAATTCTATACCTGCATAAGGAGTCATATATGAGTTTAACAAAAACAGAGCTAATAGATTTATTAACCGCTGACCCTGAAAAGTTTAACGAATATCGAAAAGATAATCCGGAAGATGAAATAGATCTAAGTGGAACAGATTTAACAGGTATGGCTTTACCTGGAATTGATTTTAGCAAAGCTAATCTATCAAATATCACAATGGTAAATACAAAGCTTGTCAGTGCTATATTAAATGAAGCCAATTTAACTAATGCCAACCTTAAAGGTTGTATGATTAACAATGCTAAGATCTGCAATGCTGATTTAAGTGGTTCTGATCTAGATTGGGCAGAAATAATTAACTCTGACCTAACTGGAAGTAAGCTTAATTCAGTAAAACTAACAAGAACAAATCTTGAAAATAGCAATTTAACATCTGTAGAATTAACTAATAGCACTCTAAACAAGGCTTTCCTTACAAATTCCATACTAAAAGATTCAATCTTGACTGAGTCAAACCTTTACTGGACAGATATTAGCAATGCAGATTTATCCGGTGCAAATTTACAAGGGGTAAATCTTGAAAAAGCCGATCTAAGGTTTTCTAATTTATCTAAGTGCAATCTAGAAAGCGCTACCTTATTCTGGTGCGATTTATCTGAAGGCAATTTAAGTAATGCTAACCTCAACAAAAGTAACCTTGAAAAGACTATTATGAGAAATTGCAACCTTGAAAACGCTAATCTAAAAGAAGCAAATCTTCTTAAAGCTGACCTGAAACATGCCAACCTTAAAAATGCTGAACTGGACAGAGCAAATGTTGAACAAACTGACTTAAGAAGTGCTAACCTTTCTGGTTCAAGCATAAATCTTGCTGATAATCTTCTTAGTGCTCTAATGGATAGATCAACTATTATGCCTTAAGGCTTTATTACTCTTTTTCCAGGGAAGTAAGAATCTTATCATAAAGAACGTTAGAATCTCCTAACACTTCTAAGATTTTTGTTTTTGACTTTAAACCTGAAGTAATAGAAATATCAGATTTGTTCACTTCTAAAATGTTAGATAAAAACTTAATACATGCATCATTAGCCTTCCCATCTACTGGAGGAGCATTTATTTTTAGTTTTATCGTACCATCTTCATTCAAAGAAAGTTGATTCTTTGAAGATTTAGGTACAACTCTAATACTAAATTTTATACCCTTTAAAGTTTTAGTAATTTTTGCAGACAACTTCTTTTACCTGAAGAAATAATGTACAATTTATGAATAAATTACATAAATAATAATAGAATAAATAATTTATATGGAAAACAGTACTTTATTTAAAAGTTTAGAAAATATTCTAGCAGAACAAAATAGATTAACAGAAGATATAGACACAATTAAAAGAGCTTTTGATTTTGCTGCCAAACATCATGATGGTCAATACAGGGCCAGTGAAGAACCATATATAACTCATCCAGTCGAAGTTGCTTGTATATTAACAGAGTTTCAATCAGATACAGAAACTATTGCAGCTGCTTTGCTACATGATACCGTAGAAGACACCGATGTAACACCTGAAATTCTTGAAAAAGAGTTTGGTGAAACAATCGCAAACCTCGTTAATGGGGTAACAAAACTTAGTAAATTCGAATTTAGATCTAAAGAACAAAGACAGGCAGAAAATTTCAGGAAAATGTTTCTTGCTATGGCGAGTGATATAAGAGTTATATTGCTAAAGCTAGCCGATAGACTTCACAATATAAGAACTCTTAATCACATGACACCAGACAAACAAAAAAGAATCGCAAAAGAAACAATGGAAATATTCTCTCCTCTTGCAAACAGGTTAGGTATGTGGAAACTTAAATCAGAAATGGATGACCTGTGCCTGAACTATCTTCACCCTAAAGAATATCTTGAAATTGCACAACTTGTTTCTCAAAGCAAGAAAGACCGTGAAGAGGCTATTAAGAACTCTCTAGATAAACTTCAGGAGCTACTTATAAAACATAGCATTAATGCCACTGTATATGGTAGAGCGAAAAATTATTTTAGTATTTATAATAAAATTACATTTCAAAATAAAACATTCCAGGAGTTATATGATATTAGTGCAGTAAGAGTTATTGTAGACAGCGAAAAAGAATGCTATGAAGTTTTAGGAGTAATCCACTCAGCATTCAAACCAATACCTGGAAGATTTAAAGACTACATAGCCATGCCCAAAAGTAATCTATATAGATCACTACATACAACAGTTATGGGATCAAATGGCAAACCACTAGAAGTACAAATAAGAACACAAGAAATGCATCAAATTGCCGAATACGGTATTGCTGCTCACTGGAAATACAAAGAGAAGGGTAGTATTGCAGCTAATAATGAGCTGGATAAAAAATTTGTATGGCTACGAAAGCTGGTTGAATTTCAACAAGATGTAAAAGATGCACAAGAATACGTTGATTCCGTAAAGCTAGACCTTTTCAGAGATGAGGTATTTGTATTCAGCCCTAAAGGAGATGTATACGATTTACCTAAAGGCGCTATCCCTTTAGACTTTGCCTACAGAGTTCATACGGAAGTAGGCCATACCTGCGTAGGAGCTCTTGTTAATAACAAAATGGTACCAATAGATACTCCACTTCAGAGTGGGGATATTGTCTCAATATTAACAAGTAAAAATTCGCACCCCAGGCTAGATTGGTTAAACCTTGTCGCTACTAACAGTGCCAAAGGCAGAATAAGAAGCTGGTTCAAGAAAAATCGTCGTGAAGAGCATATCTCACAGGGTAAAATGCTTCTTGAAGCAGAACTAAGCAAGCAGAAACTCGAAGATGTCAGTAAATCAGGGAAATTACTTGAAATTGCTAATCAACTGAATTACAACGCCCTGGATGATCTTTATGCGGCTATAGGATATGGTGAAATCAATACCCCTAAAGTTACTAATAAAATTAAAAAAGAAGACAAAGAATCGCTGGAAGTTCTAAGAAACAAACCAAGATATGCATCTGGCAAAGCCTCTAAATCCGAAAAAAACATAGATGGACTACAAGGCATGCTTTATCATATTTCTAAATGCTGTTTCCCTTTGCCAGGCGAGAATATAGTAGGTGTTATAACAAGATCAAGAGGTATAAGTGTTCATAGAGAAGATTGTAAATCTTTATCTAAAGTAGCTCCTGAAAGAGTTATGAATATTACATGGTCAGAAAAAAGCCAGATTTCAGAAGCAAAAAATTACCCTGTAAGCTTTATTGTTGAAGTAATAGACAGGATTGGAGTATTTAAAGACATTTTAGGAAAGATAGCGGATTTAAATACTAACGTTACTTACGCAGGAGTAAAAACAAGGCAGGATAATACTGCTGTTATAGAAATGTCTGTGGAAGTAAGCGGTAAACAGCATTTTGATTCAATAATTAAATCATTATATGACATTAGTGATGTTGTAAATGTTAAACGACAGCAAGTTGGTACTGCCATTCAAACTAAAAGTGTTAAAAAAACCAAGTCTAAAAAGCACAAACGCAAATAAAACCATTACAAAGACCTAAACACCCTAACAGTAACCATCAGGGCTTTTGCGCATGCCATTTGCCTTTGTTGCCTGTGGGGTCAGTTGCTGTTCCGGACAATACTCCCTGTATTAAAGACCCATCAAATATTATGCCATAGTCTGAATCAGGTGATGGCTTTATTTTAAAATATATATTCTTACCATTTATTTTTAAGTCAAGTAATTTAAACGGAACTTTTTCACCTTCTTTATTAACATAGATATAGCTATCAGATTTCTTAAGATCTATTAATATCTCCCCTTTATCACCCTGAGGATTAAATAATTCTCCTACCCATTTACCAATAAGCTCATCTCCAATAGCTACTTGCATATCTTCTTGTTTAGATTCTTGTATCTCATCAGATTCTTCTATTTGCTTATCTTCAGTATTTATCTGTAAATCTTTGGATTCAATGCTTTTATCTTCTTCAGGGTTTTTTATATTTTCCTCTTTATTATCATCTTTATCAGAGGTCTCTTCCTGTATTACTTCAGTATTATCTTCAACTTTAACAGGATTTTCTTGTATTACATCGACTTCTTTTTGCTTATTTTTTTGTGTTTTATCTTTGTCCTTGCGTCCAAAAGGCCATCTTCTTTTTTTCTTATCCTTTTTCTTTTCTTTTAATTTATCTGTTTTAGGTGTTTCAGAATTTAAATTTTCTCTGGCCTTTTTAATTTTAGATTTTTCAAACAGATCTTCATCAGATATTTTCTCTTCTTTAGGCTGTTTAGATTGATCATCCTTTACCGATTTATTTTTATCTTTTGTTTTAGTATCTTTTTCTGACTTTATTTCGTCAGGTTTTTCTTTTTTAGATTCAGTTTTCTTAGTTTTCTTTGATTTCTTATCCGAAGGTTTTTTATTATCAGACATTTTCTCTTCTTCAGACTGTTTAGACTTATCTTCTTTTTCAGATTTACTTTTATCCTTTGTTTTAGTATCTTTTTCTGATTTTACTTTGTCAGGTTTTTCTTTTTTAGATTTAGTTTTTTTAGTTTTCTTTGATTTCTTATCTGAAGATCTGTTATTTTCCTCTTTATTGATATTTTCACTTGATTTTTTAGATTTATCTTTTTTTATCTTTTTATCTATCTTACTTTCTTTATCATTTTTTTTCGTAATCTCTTTTTCTGAAGAACTTTCATCAATATCAACATCTTTATCTTTTTTATCTTGTTTGGTTTTATCTATCTCATCTGCATTTATCACTTTTTGAGAAAGGATTTCATCTGTTTTATTTTCTTTTATTTCAGTTTCATCTGGTTTTTTATCTATAGTTGAAGTTGTTTTATCTTCTTTTTCAGTAACTTTATCATTAGTTTCATTATCTATTTTGCTGTCATTAAGGTTATCCATTTCATCAAGAAAAGAAAACGTTTTTTTATACCCTGCATTTTCAGGTTCAGAATGTAATACTATCTCAATACTTTCGGGATCATACTTACTTAGATTAGATTTAGAAGTTTCCCAATTAAGTTTATTAGATCCCTGTATCTGATTTTTTGCAGATCCTTTGAGAAGTTCTCTATCAAAAGTACCAACAAATTCAATTTTTGAAGGGCTTTTAGATGTATTAGCTGTAAATTTAATTCCTTTAGAATCTTTAACTAAATTACTTATTAATAGTTCTACTCTACCTGATTCTGCTCTAGAGTCATCAATATAAACTTTCTTTTTATCTTCTACAAAGTCAAATACAATATCAGCAGAAGCATTATCTAGCATAATTCTCCCTGCCCAGATACCTTTCAATGGATCTTCTTGATATTTTTCAGACATAGAAAGCACCACATCAAGCCCCAGACCATTAACTGTAGTTATTTTTCCAGTTATACTCTGTTCTTCTAGGTTGCCATTAAAGGTTATGGTTTGCATGGGATCAGCTTCATTCTTTGCAACGAAGCTAACCGATGTCCCATCAAGAATAATATCTGATATTAGTAAGATTTTTGCGTCATCGAAGTACATTTTTGTTTCATCATCTGAAATAACAAGTTTTACAGGCACCTCAAACAAGTTAGAGAAGGTCACCATTCCATTCCATAAGCCTTTTATTCTTTTTACATTTGAAGAATTAACATTGCTTAAAAATGTATCTGCTTTATCAACAGCCATAAGTTCCCATTTAAGATTTTCACCAGCAATATTTACAGCATCGCCATAAATATATCCTCCAAAAACTTTGCCTTTAAACTTAACCAGAGTATCTTTATTGCCATCTATTGTTGTATCTATTGTTATTTCTCTATCTGTAATATTCATTAAATCAATATCTAAAGATATTTTTGAGTTATCCTCCTTGCTAAAAAGGTACATCTTGGACTGCTTATTAGACAAAACAAGAACAAGCCCTGCCCTAGAGCCATCTTCAAAAATAAGATGGCCTTTATATTTGCCTTCATTAATTTTAGGTGGCGGCACAATTATATTTTTAGAAACTAACGTGAAGCCTTCAATAAAGGAATTGTCTACAATAGGATCACATAAATGATCCAAGAAAAAAAAACCAGCATCACTCTTTAATTGAGGCTTAGTAAGTTTATCTTCAACTTTAATAATTTTCCAATAGGCCTTATTGCCATCTGTTCCTATTGCATTCCCTTCTAATATTCTACCCTTAATTTCACCCATAAATGTAATATTGATATCACCATTATCAGGAGAAATGCTAAACCTGACTGCCTTATCATTAGCAGCTACAGAATTAAGCTTAAGAGTCTTTTTATGGTTAGGATTTTCAACAAACATCACACTATCATCAACTATATTGAATCGAAGGGTTAAATTAGATATTGCTCCATCTTGTTCGAGTATTTTACCTTTCCAAACACCTGATAATTTATCAAGGGCTGTTGGTTCTGTTTTTATTTCAGCATTAACTAATTCACTTAGATCAACCTGTGGGGTTTTCAAAAATTGCCATAAACCTTTTTTACCAGATACATCAATAGCTTCGCCCGATAATACATCATCGACTATTCTTCCAGAAAATCTTATTATAAGCTGTTCATCAGCAAAGGGTTTAATATTAAAGCTAACCAAACTCTGAGTTACTGTTAAGTCATTCACTGGCATATCTTTAAACATGCCTTCAACATTTAATATAGCACTCATATCTGGGGTAATTGAAATATTTGCTTTATGATAATCTCCATTAGGAGGGGCCAGTCTTCCTTCCCATTTCCCCACAAGATCTCTTAAAGTAGCCGGTGGCGAATATGTCTCGGGGCTTGTAAAGTAAGATATCATATTATCAGATGCTTCTTTTAGTATCTCTACCTGATTTTGTGTTAATTCCTCATCTTTAACAGTAGCAATAGATGATAACGAGCTTATTACACTGGTAGGCATATTATAGGGCACATAATCAAGCAGAAATTTGTACTCTAACAATACAAGTTTATTCTTATAATCTGATATCATTGAAGCTTTGGTAAAAGAAACAAGGAAACCTGTATCAAACAGCCAGGTATACTTAGGGCCATACAACTTATTAATGTCTTCTCTTAGCTCTACAGAATAATCGCCAAAAGTTTTATTAGCCTGTTCTAGTTTTTTTAGTTTAAATGTCTTTTCATTATAGGATTCATTAACTTCTTCAATAAATTTTTTTAGTGTTTGTAATGTTTTTTTAGAAACTTTTAAATCTTCAACAAGAGGAGGTTCAAGTGTAAGTTGCTTTTTAACATACTCCAGTTTAGCATCTAAATTTGCAACGCCCATGATCTGGCTATTAGACAATACATCTGAGATTAAAAAAGAGCATTCTCCAAGAATATTAGAAGAGTAAAAAATCGTTTTTTCTTCTTTAGAAAGGTTGTCATAAGCATAAGTAAAATTATTTGCAGTCATTACTAATAAACATAAAATGAATAAAGATTTAAACCATTTTAAAAAGATGCTAACCATAATCTAACCTCTCTATATATCTATATACTAATTATTTACAGAAATCCATTTGAGCATTTGGTTAAAAGCCCTGGCTCTATGACTCAGGGTATTCTTTTGTTCCAGGGGAATTTGAGCCATAGTAAGATTCAATTCAGGCACAAGAAACACAGGATCAAAGCCAAAGCCATCAGAACCTCTTGGTTCAAAAATGATTGTACCTTCACAAACACCAGATGTTGAATGTAATACTTCCCCTTTTGTTGAAACCAGAACCAGAGAGCATACAAATCTTGCAGTTCTTTTATCGCATGGTATTCCTTCTAAAGCTTTAAGCAACTTACTAATTCTAGCAATATCAGTATCAGCATAACGAGAAGAATGCACACCTGGTTCACCATTAAGAGCATCGACCATTAATCCTGAATCATCTGCTAGTGAGACCTGTCTGGTAAGGCCTACTGCCTTTTTTGCTTTAATCAATGCATTATCAAGAAAAGTTTCTCCATTCTCAATTACATCAAAATCTTCGGGCACCTGTAAAACTTCTACATTTATATTAGAAAAAAGCTGTTTAACTTCGCGTATTTTGCCCTTATTTTTAGAAGCAAATACTATTTTATCCAGCATTTTTTAGTCTTTTCCCCATCTTCTATGTCTTTTACTGAAATCTATTATAGCCATGTCAAATTCATTCTCTAAAAAGTCAGGCCAGAAAGTGTCTGTTATATATAACTCACTATAGGCAGCCTGCCATAGAAGGTAATTACTCAATCTGTATTCCCCACCAGTTCTTATAATAAGGTCTGGATCCGGAACAGTACTAGTATACAGGCAAGAACCAATAAGATTTTCATCTATATCATTAATAGACAGTTCACCATTCTGGACTTTTTGAGTTATTTGTCTTAAAGCATATGTAATTTCATACCTGCTACCGTAATCAATGGCAATTTGAAGAATCAGGCCAGTATTTTCAGCTGTGCTATTTTCAGCATTTTCCATTTTTTTAACCACATCTTTATTTAGCCTATCTCTTCTACCAATAAATCTAAGCCTTATATTATTCTCGCAAAGCTCTTTAATTTCGTTTTTAAGAGATTCCACCAACAAGCCCATTAAAAATTTAACTTCATCCGGGTCTCTTCCCCAATTTTCAGTTGAAAAAGCATACGTAGTAAGACAGTGTAGTTTTAATTTTGCTGAATGTTTAACTATATTTTTAAAAGTTTTTCTACCATTATCGTGTCCAACTGTTTTTATGAAATTATGTTTTTTCGCCCAACGTCTATTACCATCCATAATAACAGCAACGTGTCTTATGGGGGTTTCTATTACTATTTCTTTTGCTGTTTCAAATAAAGATGTTTGTTTAGTAGTCATAAAAAATTATTTCTCTTATCAACATTTTGTTTTCGCATATTTTTCCAAGTGTATATCAAACAAAGCGAAAATACATGAAAAGAGAAGTTTTTTTATGAATTTTTTAATGTAATTACGGTACAAATAAATTTTTAATTATTTCTCATACAAACAATCATAAAGAATAAATACAGGTAGAAGAATTTTGTGAATTACAAACGGTTCAAAGAGACCAACAGAAATAAAAAAACCCCGACTAAATGCCGGGGAGTTACGCTTTAGTATTCAATTCCTCTTCTTGCCTTTACTCCTACATCGAAATAATGTTTGATTGGTTTCATTTCTGTAACCAGATGGGCCATTGAAATTAATTCAGGATGAGCTCTTCTTCCGGTAAGAACAACTTCAAGATGCTTGGGTCTATTTATAAGAAGTTCTTTAACCTCAGAGAGTTTAATCATATTAAGATCAATGCAAACATTAATTTCGTCAAGAATAATTAAACCATATTCTCCACTGGCAACGGCTTCTTTGGCTCGTTCCCAACCTTTACGGGTTTCTTTGTAATCTTCAATACTAATGTTGGAGGAATAAACAACCCTATCAAGCCCAAACTGCATAACTTCAAGGTTTGCCATGAATTTAGATGCAGCTTTCAATTCTCCGTAAAAGTTTTCTCCGTTTTCTTCTTTTTCACCTTTTGTAAACTGTATAATTAAAACTTTCCAGCCATGACCTATTGCTCTCAGTGCCAACCCTAAGGATGCTGTGGTTTTGCCTTTACCATCACCGGTATAGATCTGTACATAACCATTCTTTAACAAATAGATCCCTCCAACTTTTTTTGCTTTTACGTTATCCACATCATCAAAAAAACGTATTTATCCACTCCTAGTTACCCTGTAAGGTGACTAGTAACTTGTTTATTGATTACACATTTGTTTGTATACTATTATCCTATGAGCACAACAATCTTCGTAGTGAAACTCTTAGTAGAATAATTATAACAGGAGTAGAAAAACATGAAACAAGTTTTTTTGAAAATTTTTATTTCACGAACTAAAACTCTTATTTTATAAGAAGTTCAAGGCAAAAAAATTTTTGCTAAAATGTTTCATAAAATTTACTTTATATTTCTTCTTAACTCATTGAAGTACCGATTATGGGGAATTTTTCGCCTGTTTTTCTTAAATATAAATAATGTTACTTACTATAAAAGTCAAACATGACATTATATTTGATTTCTAATTTGAACTAACTTTAGAAATTCAACCAATATGGTCAATTAAGCGTTTTCAAATTTTGGTCAAGCATGACACAGATTAAGACAATTGTTCAACAATTTGTTAAGGCGAAAATCTAAGAGTATTCTACAAACATGCAGACTAAATTCTTTTTTGTAACAAACATTAATATAATAAGTTTAAAAATTTAACAAGCAGGGCATATTAGTAATATCTTGGTAAAGACACGAAAGGTGCGTGATAATTTAACCATTTAAAAAGTTAAACAAATTAATAACACGTTTTTAATAGCACACCACCCATTAGAGGTGGTGTGATTGATTTTATTTCTTTTTGCCGGGTAATATATTCGATAGTTTTGTAATATCTGATGATAATATATCCTGAAAAGTATTTGATGGATCGCCTTTTTGCTTAGAAGAATAGGCTTTAGTATAAGTTTCCTCAAGAACTCTTTTCATTTCTTCTATATCTGAATATTTTTTCAAAACACCTTCTTTTGCCAGTGAGACTTCGCCGGTTTCTTCTGAAACAACAATACACATGGCAGTAGAAATTTCACTCATTCCGATAGCAGCTCTATGTCTTGTTCCATATTGCCAGCTAAGTTTAGGGTCTTCTGTCAGAGGTAGCAATACTCCAGCTGCAACTATTTTATTTCCATTAACAACAATAGCCCCATCATGCAGGGGAGTATTAGGGTGAAATATTGTTAATATAAGCTCTGTACTTATATCTGCATTTAGTGGTGTCCCCACTTCAAGAAAAGTTTCAGGAGAAGCAGTATCTTCTAGTACAATTAAAGCTCCAATATGTTTTTTGCTAAGATGCTTTATTGCTTCACATACTAAACCAATGAGCCTTTTAATATCACTTTCGGTTCCAAAACCAAAAATATTTTTTGAGAAAACACCTGTTTGGCCAAGGTAGCCTAATATTCGTCTGAGTTCAGGTTGAAATATAACAACAAGACCTACCAATACAACGCTTACAAGATTCTCTAATACCTTACTTATAATTTCAAGCTGAAAGGCCTGGCTCAATATTAGAGCAAAAACAATAACCAGTATACCTTTTAAAAGCTGTTCAGCCTGAGTGCCTTTAATACGTGTGTATATTTTCCAAACTATAAACGCCAGAAGAGCTATTTGGAAAATATTAATAGGCTTCATCCATATCTGATCAACGAACCCCTCAAAAGGTTTGTAGATAAAGTCAAAAACATTTAAATATTCAGGAATGTTAAAAGGCACAATATGTATCCTCTAAACTACAGGCATATTTTTATACTTCAGCAATCTAGAAGGAACCTTATCATGGGCAATTAAATCTTGATAAGATTCTCTTTCTATTATTATATCGGCATTACCATCTTTTACTATGACACAAGCTGGCCTTGGCACCATATTATAATTGCTTGACATTGAATAATTATAGGCTCCAGTTGCAAATACAGCTAATATATCTCCACTAACAGTTTTCGCTAGTTCAATATCTTTTATAAGTATATCACCAGATTCACAAAATCTACCAGCTACAGTAACAACTTCCTTATTTTTTTCTAACATTTTATTAGCTACACATGCGGTATAAACTGATTGATACATAGCAGGTCTGGGGTTATCCGCCATACCTCCATCCACAGAAACATATTTTCTGATACCAGGCACCTCTTTAATACTTCCTATTTCATACAAAGTAACGCCCGATGGGCCTATTATGCTTCTGCCAGGCTCTAACAACAACATCGGTTTTTCTAAAGAAAGCTTTGAAGCATTTTCATTAATAGACCGGGATATAATACTGGCTACCTGTGAGATATGAGGAGGTTGATCTTCTTCGGTATATTTTATTCCAAGGCCTCCTCCAACGTTTATTTTTGTCAATTCGAGGCCATAATCATTTTTAATTTTTGCATATTGCTCAAGTAAGATACTAACTAGATCTGCATAAGAATCCAGTTCAAATATTTGTGAACCTATATGAGCATGCAACCCCTGAAGATCCAATTTTTTATATTTAGAGGTAATTTGTCTGACTGCTTCTTCTATTTGAGTTAAATCAAAGCCAAATTTACTATCTATCTGACCTGTTTTAATATATTCATGGGTATGACACTCAATTCCAGGAGTAATACGTAACATTATAGGACAGGATTTAGATTTTGATGTTGCAATTTTATTTAAAATCTGAAGTTCATAAAAATTATCTACAATGATAGCCCCTATTTCATTATCAATAGCCAATACAATCTCTTCTTTTGATTTATTATTACCATTAAAATATATTTTAGATGATGGAATCCCTGCTTTAAGAGCAAGATATAATTCACCACCTGACACAACATCTATACCTATACCTTCTTCGTGCAATATATGGCATATTGACTCACAAACAAAAGATTTAGCTGCATATAAAACAAGGCTATCTTCATATTTTGAAGAAAATTGCAATTTATAATCCTGTATAGTTTTTCTTAAAGTATCTTCATCTATAATATATAGAGGCGTACCAAACTTAGAAGACAGTTCAATGGCACTACATCCACCTATTTCTAGATGGGCTCTGGAGTTAACATTCATCGTAATAGGATATATATTTTGGTTTGGGGATTTTTGCATAATTACTTTCTCTCCTAAAGCAATATCTCAAAAAGTATAACATAGAAACAGTTTATTTTAGGCCAACCAGCTATATGAAATCAATTATTTATTTGCAATAAATTTCATTTTTTGTAACTATATCTTCACAACAGATAAATAATAATTATGTGCAACAAATCCAATATTACTAGAAATTGTATAGTTAAAGATATTTTATATTTTATTATAGAATTTTATGTTTGTCGTTTATTGAAATATAATATTGTTTAAATAGTGAGGTTTTGGAGAGCATATTAGTGGATTCTAAAAGACAAAGTAAACTTCCAGATGGATTAGGTAAGAAAATCATTCAGGCTTTAAAAACCCAAGACCCTGAAGTTCAAACAGGTCAAGCAGCTGCTCAATCAACTTATCAAGAAGTACCTGTTGATCCTTATGCTGCTCATCAACCTGATGCTAATCATGGTCTGGAAACTATTTCACATATGGATTTTGGATCTCAAGAAATGCACTATGATGAAGAACCTGGTCCTCTTGAACCCACTGAATTTCAGCCCGAAATGACTTCAGAATTACCTGACCTAGACGGTATGACTACTACTACGGATACTCCCCAATACGGAAGTTTTGCACCAATTGAAGAACAAATGATGTCAGAAGAAACCCCTATGTCTATTGATTACAATGAACAATCATATGATCAGCCGTCATATGATCAGCAATCTTATGATCCACAAAGCTTTGACCCTCAAAGATATGAGCAACAGGCTCAAGATGATTTTAATTACAATCAACAATCTTATGATGACTTTAGTGATGATATTCAACAATTTGAAGATGATTCTGATGTACCAGAATATCAGCCCCCTCAATTAGGATATTCTCAGGGGAGAGCTTATCAAGAGATGCAACAACAGCCAGCACTTGAAGAGGTGGATCCTCCTGAAACAGAAGATTATCCCCAGGAGTTTACAGAATATCAACCTTACGAGACTCAGGAATACCAGGAATATACTCCACAACCTGCCCATGCTTCTCATGCTCAAGCAAATATTGGTTATAATCAATACTCCTATCAGGAGGATGATTACAATCAACAATTAGAACCAGAGCAGTATGAACCTGAGCCATATCAACCGCATAAGCAAGAAATGTCGACTTACGATAGTTATGAACCACAAGAAGTTCAAATAGGATACCCACAACAACAAATGAATCAAAATCAGCAATGGGAAGAGATTCCTAGGAGACAGGAACCTCAAAGAACTATTGATCTTGACTCTATTCACCCGGGAGTTGAGCCACAGTATGCTAAACCTCAAGAACCTTCAAAGTCTCCTTTAGATCTTGATCAATATCAGCCTAAAGACTATAATGTATCACAAGAGAGGGATCCTCATATAACATCTCCACCTGTTAAACCTGAACCTTACAAACCTGACAATAGAAGCTATCACGAACCTCAACCTGAACCTCGTAAACATTATGCGCAAGATCAGTCTGATCACTACAGGCCTCGTGAAACACACCCTGAACCTTATAGACCTGATGATAGGGGCTATCGTGAAACACACCCTGAACCTTATAGACCTGATGATAGAGGCTATCGTGAAACACATTCTGAACCTTATAGACCTGATGATAGAGGCTATCGTGAAACACATCCTGAACCTTATAGACCTGATGATAGAGGTTACAACAAGCACGATGACAGATCTTACCATGAACCACATAGAGATTCTCTCAGGTATGATGATAGATCTTATCAGGAATCATCTCGCGACTATCACAGATATGATGATAGGCTTTATCACGATTCATCAAGAGATTATCACAGATATGATGACAGGTCGTACAATGATATGTCAAGAGATAGAGATTTTGATCCTAGAAGAGATGAAAGGGCCACTCGTAGAAGGGTAGAATTATTTAATTCAAATGTTGAAACTCTTATAAAACTGGTTTCTACTTTGCCTCCAGGTGTTACAAGACAAACCGGAGCTCAAATAATCAGGCAAACTATGGAAGCAATGGGCATTTCAATGTCTGAAGTTCTTTCAGATGCTCAGGGCGCACAAGCTAAACTGCAAAAATATATGAAAGATAATATTAATAAAATTGAAGAACAGAAACAACTTATCAGACAATTAGAAGATGATATAAGTTATTATCAGAGAAGAGCTAAAGAGCTGGATGACCTTATAAATCTTTTTATAATAGCTGATAAAGATATGAGAAGACTCTAAAATCTATCTCAAATAAACTTTTTACGCTTAAACCTTAAATACTATTAAAAAATTAATTCAAGAAATATTAAGGTTAAAATGTAAATTTTTTTATGAATAATACTCAACATATACCTAGATCACGAAAGAAAATTTAGACTTAATGAAGATTTTTTAAAAAAATATTTGAAGGTCAAAACTTGACAGTTAAGCGGTTTTTTTTAATCATGTATTACACAGGACGACACTAAAGGTATTTATACAACAAACACATTAATAGTGGCTAGATTTTCTGCCACCACACTTGGTGTGGGTTTAGACATATTTTTGGGTTAAAGGACTTAACGTGGCAAGCTTTCATAAAGATCGATTCAAAGGAAATACTGTACTATTTAAACCTAGCAAGTTTAAAACTATCGTTATTGATGCTGTTAATGACTCTGACCCACAACAAAAAATTATTTCTACTATTGAAAACCACGAAATAGAAGACTGTGTCATAAAAATAATATACTCTGTCTCTCCCGAACAGGTTCATTCTATAAACGTAGGAAAACTTAAGGAAAAACTTACTAGAACCTCCTTTTGTAGCATAACTCCGGTTGTAGTTCAAAATCCGTCAAGAACTAACCTCCCTGAGCTAAATGCTACGTTCTACAAATCTCCCTTAAAAGCTCTGGATAAATATCTGGAACTCAAACCCGATCTGGATAAACCAGAACTTATGAAAAAAGCTCAATTACTATTAGAAGAGCTCCGGTAAAGGGAGATAATTCTTTAACCAAAAATCCAAAGTTTGAGAGGAACCATGCCAAGGTGTTCCTCTTTTATTTTATGTTAACAGATTTTTTTCATTGTTTTTCTAACTGGCAAAGCTTTGGGCGGGCGGGTGGGCCACTGATCTACTTTAACAACAACTGTTACACCAAAAAAAAGATTTGGTTTTTTTTAACCTACTAGCAAGCTAACATTGTTTACACGTCTACATTTCACGGAACCTATTTTGCTTAAAAGTTAAGAATAGTGAAGATGCTACATCACTAGCATTCGGATCAATTTAAGCATAATACTTACGAGAAACTCCTTTTGGCCAAATGCAACAATATGTAAATTTTTTAAATTTATATTTTACCTGATTTAGTTATAAATTCTTGGCTCCAGAAAAATACTTTTTTCTAATTATATGTAAATTAACGATCTAAGCCCTATGGAAAATATCGAAAAATTTTTTTTTCTTTACAGCTTACTATACTTTTAAACAGAAAAATTGTTCGAATATTTATTACCTTTATTGAATCAGTAAAAAAATTGTTTTCTTTTGCTTTATTAGATGTTCATTTTGATTGTTCATTTTATAGTGAGTAATATAACCATCGGAGTTATTTCTATTCACTTTTAGCAATCATTTTGAATGAAAATAGAATGGAACAATTCGAACAAGAAAACCCAAATTATTATTTATAAATCAACTTATTTTTTCTCTATTAAAATCTTACGTTAATGTTAAAAAAAGCTGTTATTTTTATACACACCTGAATTCATACATATTTTTATATAATAACCCAAGTGCCTTAAAAGTCTTTATAACAAGTGTTTACAGCCTGTCAATTAAAAAGCTCCTCAGGTAAGATTCGAACTTACAACCCTGCGGTTAACAGCCGCATGCTCTACCATTGAGCTACTGAGGAACAATTTTAATACTATTTTTTGTCTATAAGAATTATAGCAACGCTCATTTTCTTTGTAAAGCCCAGTGTTAATTATTTATACTTAATTTTTGATAAATATTTAATCTAAACATATTTATTAATTATATTGGTAGCTGTTAATAAAAAACCTATTTTCTGCTCTTTTTTACTTACCTGACTAATATTTTTAAGAAACAATATTCCTTCTAATAAATTTATCTTATTTATCAAAGAATCATCTCCAAAAACTTCCCTCACAAGGCTTTCAAATCTATTATTAATTTCTTCTAAAAGCTCATTATTAAATAATTTATATTCAAAACTACTAGCTGAATTTATTTTTAAATCAAATTTATCTGCTTTGATCATATTATATTTACCGTTAAAACACTGCTTTAGCATTGCTAAATCACAGGCATAATCTCCATATATAAATGTCTTTCCAAATCTCATATCAGGATAAATAAGCTTAAAGTCTTCTGTATCAACGTTATAAAGTATGTTTCCAAGATAAAGCTTGCCATGAATAGGCACATAAAAATCAGGTGCTAAACACCCTGTATCCATAGATTTTAAAAGCCTTACAGGGTTTTCCTGTTCGATTCCATTGATTATTACCCTCTCCTGCTCAATATACTCTTTTATCACACTATCAGCCTTTAACAATTCAAGAATACTTGTTTTATATTCATATAAAACATCTTCTGAATTAGCAATATTTTTTACAGGTGTATACATGCATTCTTTAAGTTTTACTATAACATTCCTAATCATGTTATAAGCTTTTTCTATACCTACTTGCTTATTTAAAAATATAGCCGCCAGTTTCTGGTTTTTATTATATTTAAAATCAAAATATTTAGGATGCTCTTCAGAAACACAAAGAACCTCATCGTAGAGTTCTCTAGCTGGCAGATTCTGTATTTCTTTATAATATTTTATTAGTTCATCAAACGACTCATCAAACCCGAACTTTCTTACTTTTTCATCCTGAATAATAGTTAATGTATTATTCTTGAAAACTGTATCATGGTCTCCCAGACAAAACCTGGTTGACTGAAGGGTTTCTTCAATTCCTGCATCATACCAATCACAAACTAATGCTCTTATTTGCTTACCTTTTTCTAATAGATAATTCAACCCGTTACTTATCTGTAACTCATTCTGTATGAGAAGTTCTTTAGTTTTTTCAAGGCCCTCAAAATACAATTCTGATTCTTTTATATAATATACACCAATTATAGCCAGATTTGATGGGGCATTCACTTCCTTATCATAGAACTTTTGAATATGATAATCATTATCAATCTCACAGGTTGTAAATCTTGCCGGGTTATCTACCCCATAAACTCCTACAACATTCTCCTCTTGCACGATTGTAGCCAGATCATCAAAACATAATGTATCACCCAAAATAAGTATAAACGGTTCACCTGCAACAAATTTTTTCATTTGCAATAAAGAATACCCAGGCCCTGCACCACTCCCCTGATACTTGTCTACCTTTATACACTTTATATCTTTATCAGGATAAAAACCTTCTATATAGTTCTGAAGTATCTCAGCTCTATATCCAACTGCAACACCAACTTCTACTCTGCATTTAAAAGAGCACCCTGTATAAATGTGATCTAGTATAAAAGATATAATAGGTTTTCTATTGATAGTTATCATTGATTTAGGTATATAATCTGTCATATCCCCAAGCCTTGAACCTCTACCAGCACATAATATAACTATTTTCACTATAAAAAACCTATATATGCTTGAATTACAAATTTTTTTTAAAAAAAGAATTTCAGTTCTTATTATAGAACACAAAAATTACCTGATATCTTTTTTTGTTTTGTTTAGTTAATATAATTTGTTTTAAACTTACTAATGTAGAATTTAATACGTAAAACAATATAAATACAATGAAAAATTTTTTTATTTTTATTATCTCAATAATATTAATTACATCTGGTATTAGACCCGCTTATTGCAACTATGACAACCCAGATACAAGCAATAAAGAGGCATTTGGGCTCTATACTTTTGGTTCAAAATCACTTGAATCTGGTAATCTTTCTGATGCTGAAGAAAAATTTAAAGAAGCAGTAAAATTAGACCCTGCAAACGCTCTTTATCATAATGAACTTGGGTTTACCTACTATGCTCAGAAAAGGTTTCAACTGGCAATTGAAGAATATAAAAAAGCTATAGAATTAAATTCAAACTATCCTACTGCCTATAACAACCTGGCCGGTGCATATGACGAAATAGGAGAATATGACCGAGCTATAGAAACATACAAAAAAGCTATCTCATTTAAATCAAACAGTGCACTGGTACATAATAATCTTGGCCATACATACATCAAAGCAGCCCGATTTCCTGAAGCTTTTGAACATTTAAATATCGCTCTTAACATTGATCCCAATTTTTTTAGTGCTTATAACAATCTTGGCCTGGCTTATATAAAACAACAAAATTATCCTGAAGCTATTAACGCTCTGGAAAAATCAAAATCTATTAATCCAAACTCTGCCATTACTCTTAACCGGCTAGGATTTGCCTATTTTCTGTCTCAAAACTATAGTTCAGCATTAGATAATCTTAACATGGCACTGAAACAGAATACTGAAAATAAGCTAAAATCGGAAATTTTATTCAATACAGGTCTTACTTATCAAGCTTTAAACAATTATCCAGAAGCCATAAATGCTTTTAATGGCTCTATTAGTTATAATACCAAAAACCCTGATAGCTATAAAGCTCTCGCAAACACACTAAAGAAAACTAACAATTACGTAAATGTTATTTTAGTATTGAAAAGCTACTTAAAAACATTTCCGGAGGCTTCTGATAGAGAAAAAATCAAACAAGAAATTGAACTTTTAAAACAAAGAAAGAACTAAAATGATCAATAAAGAACATCAATTAATTGTATCAAAAGAATTTGACAACTGGCATGACTTGGGCAGGGCTGATTCAATGCAAAATGAACATATTATAGCTGTTGAAGCAGCCTTAAAAGAAATGCAATTAACTCCTGGTATTAACACACTTGATATTGGTTGTGGTAATGGCTACACTGTTCGTATCATGGCTGAACACATTACCCCTGATGGTAATGCTTATGGCATTGATATATCTGAAAAAATGCTTAACAGGGCTAAAACACTTAGCAAAGAGTTTAATAATGTTCATTTTAAAACTGGCAATTTTTCAAACCTGTCATTTGATAATGATTTTTTTGATATTATAACTTCTGTTGAGTCTATTTATTATGCTGAAAACCTGCTAAATGCTCTAAAGGAAGTCAAACGTGTTCTAAAACCCTATGGGAAATTTTATTGTATAACTTATTTCTACAAAGAACACACAAATAGCGCGGTATGGGCTGATTATATACCCCTAAAAATGCATTATTTATCTGAATCAGAATATAAAGAACTATTCATTGAAGCAGGTTTTAGCCATATTAAAACAAAAAGAATCTTTGACCCCAGGCCTGTAGACAAAAATACATTTGAACCAAAGTGGGGTTACAACACTGTAGAAGAACTAATTTTCTTTAAAGAACATATTGGCGCCCTGCTTATCATAGGATCATATGGAAACTAAACCTCAAACAAACGTTTCAGGCGTTAAAGATATAATACAGCCAACTATAGGAATCTACCCTGTAACATCACTTGGGGTTTCATTTTATTATCATTGCACTGTTGATCTTCTGATTTGCAGAAAAGACGGTGTTACAGCGGGTATTTTCTCTAAAAACCCTACATTAAATATTAAAATAGATGGAAATACAAAAGAAATAGGTATTGCAGATTGTTTTGTAAATGGCATTTTAGATGCAGCTCATAAAAAGATCCTACCTTCTGCAATATTATGCACTCCACCATATTGCTTTATTAATGATATGGTAAATGAGTTAACAAATCTTGTGTCATATTTAAACTCTAAAAAGCTGCTTATAGGATATACTAATTTGAGCAGGTTTTATTTTCCTGCAATTATTCTGGCATCTAACGGTATAATATACGATGAAATAATCTATAATCTTAACAAGAATCTTGTTGAGTTAGATTTATCAGAGCAAATAATAAATAATATTTGCAGCAAAGTAGTCAGAGCGAGCATTATGCAGGGTGCCTATAGAGAAAACAACCTTTATTACCCGCATAAAAAAGGGTTAATAAAACTGGCTCTACCAAAATTCTCTTTATTTGGCCAGGCTGTTGAACTACTAACATCTAAGAACTACGTTTTTTCAATACACACCAACCCTCACAGGGTTGAATTCGAGAAAGCAATGGTTAATATAGCAACAAATAGTATTGCGATGATTTTTGCACTGGACCGTCAAAATGCACTACTAAAGGCAATGACTATAAAAGAAGCTCTTGACCCATCTGACGTTATTCAAGCTGCTTTTGTAAAAGACATACAAAAAGCAATATTTAAAATAGGCCAGAAAGCCGGTGGGTTCACAGAATCTGACACCTTTGAAAAAGTATGGTATCCACGCAAAGAACAGATTTTAAAACATGATAGTGAGCACATAAGTAGTAGCTTGCAATGTTTCAAGAATATGATTAAAGCTAAAAGCATTCCTGAGGGTATTCCCGATGCAGAAAATGCTCTTATTTACCCTTTGAAATGCTTTGCTAAACATTATCAATTATTTGATGAAGTTATATTATTTGAAGAACTGGAAAAAATGTTACTTAATAATCTTCAATTTGCAAGAAAAAACTCTGACAAGATTACACTAACATTTTAAAACTTTTGAGCTTCCAGTTCATTAACCTTTGATTCCAGCTTACAGGTATAGTGATCATAAACTTTGTTTCTATTAATAAGCTCATCAAAGTCAACCTTATGGGCATCAAAATCAGGCCCATCAACACAGGCAAACTTGATTTCACCATCAACACTAACCCTGCATCCGCCACACATGCCAGTACCATCAACCATTAATGGGTTCATACTGGCAATAGTATAAATATCATACTCTTTAGTAAGCCTGGCCACAGCTCTCATCATAGGAATAGGGCCAATGCACATTACGTGATCTACTTTTTCTCTTTCAATAATCATCTTTAATGGATCAGTAACAAGCCCCTTAATACCAAAAGAGCCATCATCAGTAGTTATATAGAGTTCATCACAGGCATTTTTCATTTTATCCTGCCAGAAAAGCAGTTCTTCATTTCTTGCACCAAATATCATATAAACTTTATTACCATTTTCTTTATATGATTGAGCAATTAAATATGCCGGGGCCGCTCCGTACCCGCCTGCCACAACAGCAACTGTTCCAAAGTTTTCTGTTGTTTCAGTAGCAACACCTAATGGGCCAACGATATCCTGTATTGATTCACCTGTTTTCAGAGCAGCAAGTTTTTTAGTTGTAAAGCCAACTGCCATAAAAACAATAGTTAAAAGGCCGTTTTTCTTATCTATGTCCGCAATAGTCAATGGTATTCTTTCGCCTTTTGCATCAACTCTTAGTATTATAAATTGACCCGGCTTACCATGTCTTGTAATATGAGGAGCTTCTATCTTAAATTCATAAAGGTCGCCTGTTAAATTCTTTGCACTGGCTATCTTATACATGTTTTTAACCTCTCAACTCTATCAAATAAACAAAACCCTTAATTTAAAAACAAATTTTTTAAAACTCTATATTGCTAAAATACTACAAAAAAGGATTTTTTTTCACCAGAATTAATTATCCAATGAGATCTATTGAGGCCTCATGACATGATTTACATGTATATATATAAAAATGACTCTACAGACAAAAATGAAAATTGTTTAAAGAAGCCTCAACAAAATTCAGTTCAATAGAATCTATTCCACATAAATAATGAATCGATTCTTACAGAGCACAATAGATCTAGAATCTATAAATTACTTTCAAGGATCAGTATAGGTAATTTTTGTAAAAGTTTAGGTAATTATTACTAACATTTATAAATATTGATAAGCTTTATATAAGCAATATCTCAGACTTATGATGAAAGGAATAAGGCTCTCATGATTGAATCTATTCATACTCTTCCTCCTGCAACATTCACAAAAAAAAGGAACTTGTCTTTTTCAGGGCAAAATAAAACAGAGAAGAAAAATTATTACCCTGCAATATCATCATTATTTATTCCGGGGAGCGGCCAAATGTTAAATGGTGAAAGCTCAAAAGGCATAAAAATATTTGCCAGTGCTCTCGGGCTTGAATATATGGCAAATAAATTATTAAAATCCTGCCATATTAGCTCTATTCTAGATAAAGCAGATCCTAAAATATTATTAAAAACTGAGAAACTAGCTCTAAAATCAAAAAGTTTAGCAGGGTTTACAGCTCTAGCTGGTTTCATCGGGCTCACTTTATATTCAGTAATTAATGCTTTCAAATATAACGACAAAGATTCCAAGAATCCAAGAAACACTGGAGAATCTATTGCTTCATATATACTACCCGGTATCGGTCAAATGCTTAACGGCCAGGTTTTAAAAGGTCTTGGTTTATTTACAGGATCCATGGCAACAGCTTTAATAGCAGCAAAGTTTGCATTAACAGGTAACATAATTGCCGCCAGAAAAGCATTTTTTGCAACTGGAGTAATTAGTTTGTATTCAGCCGTGGATGCTTACAAAACACCAAAAAGCTAAAGTTAAATACACAACTAGAAAAACAGTCCTTGAAGTTTAATTAACTGCCTGTTTATTAAAGCAAAAAAAAACCGATCCATTCAGGTTCGGTAGTAAAATATCTTCGACATACTAAGTGTGTGTTAGGAGGACGATGATTAGGAGGAGGACAATGTACGTTGGTTTGGTTTGGTTGGGTTGGGAGGAGGATGCGTGTGTTTTGGATTACATAATAGATATCGGGAAAAATTAATATTTCTTAATACTCCATTTAGATGATCTACATGAGAATTTTTCTCATATGGATCATCTCTCTTGTCTCATAAAGCTTTGCAAGAATACCGTTTTCAGTTACTAAAGAGCTAAATTGAATACAAATTAATACTAATTATCTTTTTTAAAATATTTTTTTGTTAAATTGCAGGAACTTTAAAGCACAAAAATGATCTTATTATCAAAGAATTCAGGAACTAAAACACAAATATTTTTTTTAAAACCTCAAAACCTCTCACTTAAAAATTTTTAAATTTTTCGTTGAGGAAAAAAATATAATTGGTTATAATCATCAAAGCTCTTAATATAACGCTTAAGGAGGAATCTAAATGCGCCTTAGCATAAAAGGTCGTAATATAGAATTGACACCAGCTCTAAAACAATATGCAGCTGAAAAGCTAGGTAAAATAAATAAATTATTTGACCAGATAATGGAGATTACCGCTATTTTAAGCGTAGAAAGAAATCCCAGTATCACTAACAATCAGGTAGCAGAAGTTAGTGTAGTATTAAAAAAAGGAAGAATTCAGGCCAAGGAAGCTTCTGAAAGCATGTATGCAAGTATAGATTTGTTAGCTGACAAAGTAGAACGCCAGATCAGAAAACATAAAACAAAACTTGTCAACAGAGCAAAGTCGAGGACAGGGGCCTCAACAATCAGAGAGGCTCGTCTACCTGAAGAACACGATGACGAAGCACCAGATATTCAATTAGGTGAAGATATTATCCAGATTGATGTAATTCAAGAAGAAGAGGAAGAAAGCGTTAACTCCAATTAAATAGCTACGTTCACTTTTTTATAATATTTTTACCAATTATTTCTGAATATAATTAATTTTTAAGCTTATATGCAAAATTTTATATTGAATTTAGCTCTGAAAGAAGTCTTATGTATTATGCATAAATTTAAAGGAGTTATATATGGCTATTCCAACGCCCAGGGTTTTTCCAATGTGCCCTAAATGTGAAGGTAAGAATTTTTCCACACAACAAAAAAAGTTTTATAAAACCTCGGCTATAATAGTTTATTGCAGTTCCTGTGGAGCCATTTTAGGAATAGTAAATGAAACAGAAAAGCAAAAATCTTCTTAATACGAATAGAAACACTTTTAAACCCTCTGTTATTTAAAACACCCCATCTATGTAAGAAGTTTCTAATGTTTTGGATTCATCTTTGTGATATGATTTTACGCAATATATATTGTTTTAGTATTTATATTAGTTTTAGACATTAACTATGAAAGAAGGAAGTTTATATGACAGGCAATTTTCAACATTTTATACCTACAAAACTACATTTTGGCGCTGGTAAAATTAATGACACAGGTAAAATAGCAAAGAAATATGGCAAGAAAGCAATTATTGTTACCGGAAAAGGTAGTTCAAAAAAAATAGGAGCCCTTGACAAAGTAATAAATTCTTTAAAAGCAGAAGGGCTTAATTATATTGTGTACGATAACATTGAACCTAACCCAAGATCAACAACAATAGATGAAGGTGGAGAGCTTGCTAAAAAAGAAAAATGCGATGTTGTTATTGGCCTTGGTGGCGGAAGCCCAATGGATTCAAGCAAAGTAATAGCTCTTATCGCTAAAGATGGAAGAAATGCTTGGGACTATATTGGCACCACAAACCCTCCTAAAAAAGCTTTGCCGGTTATTTGCATTACAACCACATCAGGCACAGGCAGTGAAGCCAATACATATGCTGTAATAACAAACCCTGAAACAAATGAAAAACCAGGGATCGGTTTTGAATGTATGTTTCCTGTTGAATCAATTATAGATACTGATCTTACAGAACCAATGCCGCCAAGGCCAACTGCTTCTGTAGGTATTGACGTATTTTTTCATGCCATAGAAGCTTATACATCAAGGATAGCTAATCCTATATCAGATCTTTATTGTGAAAAAGCTATAGAACTTGTGGCTAAATATCTACATAGAGCTTATAAAAACGGCAAGGATAAAGAAGCCAGAGAGAATATGGCAATTGCCAATACACTTGGAGGCATGGCAATTCAACTGGCTGGCACAGGACTAATTCATGCAATGGCACACCCATTAAGTGGTCACTATGATTGCGCACATGGAGAGGCTCTTGCCAGCATATCAATAGCTATTGTCAGACACAACTTCAATTCAGAAAAAGATAAATATATTAATATGGCTAATTTAATGGGATCAAATATAGCTAAAGACGATCCTAATGCCTTAGAAAAAGTTCTTACAACTTTAAAAGATTTTTATGAACCATTAGAACTAAATCGTGATATAACAGAACTAGGTGCATCCGTTCAAGACTTAGATCGTCTGACTGAAGATACATTTAAAACTATGCAATTCTGTGTTGATATAAATGCAGCATCTGTAAATAAAGCTGATGTTAAAAGAATCTACGAAGAATCTGTTAAAACGATGGTAAAATAATATGAATAAACTCTTTATTTATTTACTATTTATACTGTTAATAAGCTTTAATCCGGCCTCAGCTCAAGATTATGATGCCGAAGCCTGTAACCATGACACAGGTGACTGCTATAGTGCTGAAGTTGACATAGATAGTGGCACTGTAACTATTGAATTATCCAATGAAAACAATCTGATATTAGAGCTTGAAGATGAATATTCCAATGATATAACAGCTTATGACAGCAATAATAATGTATACTATGATATAGAAATATTTAAATAATCTGCAAAGCTGATAAATTTAAAGGGAAGGAAATGTCAGAAATAAATTCTAAGATACTGGTTCTAGCATCAGCTTCACCAAGAAGAAAAGAGCTATTAGAGAAACTGGGCCTATCCTTTAAAATTATACCATCAGATATTGATGAAACAATAGAGAATAATGAACTTACACCAGATGAAATAGTAAGGTTACTGGCATTAAAAAAAGCTGAAGATATAGCTAAAAAGCTTGATTATCCTGCAATAGTTATTGGCTCTGATACTACTGTTACAATAGATAATATGATTTTAGGAAAACCCGAAGATGATAATGACGCCCATAGAATGCTTTCTATTTTAAGTGGTCGATCACATAGTGTAATATCAGGTATAGCAATAATTGACAGGGAACTCAAAAGAACTTATGTAGATAGTGTTTCATCCCGGGTAATCTTTAAAGAATTAAGTGATGAAGAAATTATCAATTACATAAAAACTGGCGAGCCAATGGATAAAGCCGGAGCTTATGCAATACAGGGCTACGCAAGCACTTTTATAACAGGTATAAACGGTTGCTATAATAACATTGTAGGGCTACCAATATATAAACTATCTGAAGCTTTAAAGCCATTTGGAATTAATATACTTTATAATGCCTCTAAACAAGGCAATTAAATTATTTAATCCATTGGTGGTGGAGGTAATTCTTCATCTTCATCAAGCTGGCCAGTATAACTGAGGCTCATTCTTCTATCTTCCGGAACAAACCTGATTATAGTAGTAGTAATTTCTTGCCCTAAAGAAAGTTTTGTATTGTTATCTTTCTCATACTCAATAACTTCTTTGCTAGGCAATAAAGCCTCAACACCGGGATAAACCTCAACGAATGCCCCAAAATGTTTTATTCTGGTGACTTTTCCTGGAAGTTTCTGCCCGACACTATACATTTTTGAAATTTCTTCCCATGGATCTGGTTGCTGGCTCTTTAAGCTAAGGCTTACTCGTTGTTTCTCATAATCTATACCAATGACTTCAACTTTTATACGATCACCCACGCTTAATATGTCCGAAGGGTGATCAACCCATCGCCAGGACATTTGTGAAAGAGGAAGCAACCCATCTATTCCACCTATATCTATAAAGGCTCCGAAATCAGCTAATCTAACCACTTCACCCATTACAGATTCACCGACTTCAAGTTTTTCAAAAGTATCTTTTCTTTGCTCTGCCTGTTGCTCTGAAACTACTTTTCTATGAGACATTATAAGGTTGTTTTTCTTTGGTTCTATAGATAAAATCTTTAATGGCAATACCTGTCCGACCATAGCATCAGATGATCTAACTCTCAGGTGACTTGCTGGAACAAAGCCTCTTAGGCCCATAACATCAACCAGAATTCCACCTTTAACGACAGACATTACTTCACACTCAACAACAGCATCTTCATTCTTAAGTTCTTCAAGTTTAGACCAGCTGTACGCAAGAGCAACACGCTTAAGAGAAAGTGTTATTTGCCCATCGTCATCTTCTTCTTTAAGTATATAAAAATCTCTCTCTTCGCCTATTTCTATGTAATCTTGTAGTTTATCAACTTTTTCCGGAGCCACTTCTCTTGGAGGTACAAAGGCATTTGTTTTAGCTCCAACATCAATTAAAAGACCATTTGATTCATAACCAACTACAATACCCTTAATAACATCCCCACGATTGAAATTGTAGTCATATTTTCTAAGTAAGAGTTCAAATTCACTTAGTTCTTCTTCAGGTTTGTTTGAGTCCCATATTGTCCCTCCGGTTCCGGGTTTCATTAAAATTTAACCTCCAAGAAAAACAATCCGGCAAAGCTACACTATACTGTTAATATTATAACAGTAGGTGTAAGAAACATAAATTTCTTAACATATTATTATGTTTTTAATTTTTTTCGTTAATCCTATAACAAGTGTATTTTTTGGGTAAAACTAGACTAAAAGTATTATGAAAGCAGATAGTATAGTTAAAATGTAAATTTTAAATTTAATACAAAAAGCAGGATAGCTAATTAAAAATTAAACTTAATCCTGCTAAACAACTTTATTAATGTTAAAGCACATAAATACTTATTGACTAAATATGATTTAAATAGATAGCTAATTTAAATTTACAATATGAAAATTTTAAAGATAGACTTTTAAAAGCTGGGCTGCTTTATTAGAATTACGCAGTCTGTTTATAGCTCTGATTTCAGTTTGTCTTATACACTCTTTGGTAACACCATAAATTCTTCCAATTTCTTCCAGGGTTTTGTTTCGCTGGCCATTTAAACCAAATCGCATATTCAAAACACCACTTTCACGCCCTTTTAAAGTATTTAAAACTGTATCAATATCATTTTTAAGATTTTCTTTAATCGGCCTCTCTTCAGGTGAAGAAGTGTAATCTTCAATAAAATCTTCTACAGTAAGCGAATTACCATCTTTCATCGTAACCTGTGATTCTAAAGAAATAGGAGATGTTGAAACATTTAAAAGCTCTTCAATTTTATCAGCTTCAATTTTTATGGCTTTAGCAATTTCAGATATACTTGGTGATCTGTCAAGGTTGAGCTCTAGCTGCCTTTTAATACGTGTGATCTTGCTAATAGTATCAAAAGCGTGCACAGGAAGCCTAACGCCTTTAGATTGATCAGCAATTGCCTTGCATATAGATTGCCTTATCCACCATGTTGCATATGTGCTAAATTTATAACCGTAAGTATAATTAAATTTCTCAGCAGCTTTAATAAGTCCAAGGTTTCCTTCCTGAATCAGATCCATAAAAGTCATACCACGATTAACATATTTTTTAGCAATACTAACTACTAACCTTAAATTAGACCTTATCAAATGGCGTTTTGCTTTGAGATCACCTTGTGCAACTCTTTCAGCAAGAGCTAGCTCTTCTTTAGCAGTTAATAAAGGTATTTGAGAGAGTTTTTTTAAATAAATTTTTACTGAATCATCAAAAAAGCCGGGGGTTAAGTGTTCATCTTGAATGCTGTTTGAAAGTGATTCTGTTTCCTCGTATTCCTTTCTTTGTTTGCCGTTAACTACATTTTTCTTGCCCCTGTTTGCCTTGTTTCCGAGAGTACGCGAAATTAAAGTAACCAAAGTACTTGCCCTCCTTTAGTTTCTTTAATGATCATTTAAAGAAAGCATACCAAAGCCACCGCCGTACAGACCATCAGGGCTCTTTTAAAAGTTATTTAAATATAATAACAACTACAACGCTTCTAAGGTAACTTTCTTCTCCTCATCCTTAGTAAAGTAACCTTTGATATTCCTCAACTGTATAACCAATAGCACCGTCAAAAATTTAATAGCTGCAAAGTGGGAGGAATAAAATAATCTGAGTAGTTAAAGTCTCAGTTATAAAAATATAACTGGATAGGTAAAAAGCTATTAAAGTTTTATAACAACAATTTATGCGCACCGTACCTAGATTATATTTCATATTAACAAATAAACAATCAAAGTTCAAGTGAAAAGTAACAAAGCATTAAGCAATTGAAACAAAAACTTTCGCCTTCGTTACAAAGCTTAACATTTTACTTGTTTATAAAAACACTCAAAATAAATCTTTACAACACTTTTCATTTATTTGTGCTACTTTTTACAATAGAGAGAACTTTTATCATAATTTAATTTTATAAAATTTCAGAAGAGCAAACGTTAAAGACTAAATTACCACAATAAGAGCCATTAAAAATAAGCTTTATTATGAAAAAAGATCTACCAAATACTTTAGCAGGAAGAGTTCAATATCTTAGAGAATTAAATAACCTCTCTAAAGAGCAGTTAGCTACTTCCAGCAACTTACAGCTATCTATTATTAACGATATAGAAGAAGGAAGAGATATATTCTTATCTGTTACAGTAAGACAAAAACTTTCTAAAGCATTAAGAGTCTCTCTTAATACAATAAAAGAGGTTGAAAAGAAAGTTTCAAACATAGAATATACAGATCAAGATATAATAGATAACATTAAATTCAACATTATGTCAGGTAAACTTGAGGGACATAATTGTCCAAAATGTAATAACCCACTGATATGTAAAACTGTAACGCTAAGAGATCTTGAAGATAAACCTGTAACACACCCTAAAGCACGATGTAAAAAATGCCCTTTTCAAATAAAATAACACATACCAGTTTCAACGAGAATGAAAACACTGTTTATTTTTACCCTGACAGGTTAAAGATAAGTTATTCATCGCTGGAACACTTTAAAGGTTATCTTACAGAACTATTTAAACAAGATATCCGTATTGAAGAAAAACTAAAACAATGTAACGCTTTCTTTAATCATATTCTGAGGGAATTAATCAACAAAGGGATACTTAAAGAAGATCATACATTAGTCATAACAGACCCGATTGCAAATAAAGAAATTTTTCAGGAAGTGCTAAAAACGGCTTTTAACAAAACAATTGATTCAAAAATAACTATAACGAAACCCAGTAAAGTTAAAATCATAAAAAGACAAATACTTACGGCACTTTTTATAAAAAAAGAAGCTTCCTTGAAAGATTTTTTAAGCATACTCAAAGGCCAGGGGGATTTTTACTCTTCTATATTAAACAGAACCATCGATTTAAAAAAACATTCTCAAGTAAAATTCAGTGCTACACATGAACTTGAAGATTATATTATAAACATTTTAACCAGAACAGCACTCTTATCTCAGGGATGTTCTATATTTACACTTCGTTTATATATAGAAATAATTATTGAGCTTGTTATATGGTACGCAAGAAGCCTGGCAATGATGGAAGGACAAAAAGAAGTTACCCCTGGTATACTCTCAACATCTATAAAGCTTGTAGACAATTACTATATAACCAACCCCAAATTCATTAAAATGCTTCAAGGTCTATTAATCGGATACATTATCAAGATCCTAAATTAACATCTATTAGTAACTTATACTCTCTTCGAAAGGGTCACCAAAAACGCTCTCCATACCTTTAAGCTGTTCTATAGACCTTTGCCTTAAATAAGAATAACTGGTAGCAACATCAACAGCATCATGAATACTATCAAAAATATCGAGCATAGTATTAATACCTTTTTTAGCTACCACATCAATTATAGTATCTTTTAAAGAACATAATATTAATTTAATATCTTTGTTAGAACAAGCATTAAAAGCGTTGACTATTGCGGCTAATCCATTACCATCAATCAATACAACATTTGAGAAGTCTAAAATTATCGAATAACAGTTATGCTTTGATATTATTGTATTTACCATTTGCTTAAAATGCTCACTAGCACTTAAATCAAAATCATTATACGGAAGGTTGATCAAAATTGTATCCTGTTTCTTCCATATTTTTGGAGAATAACATGCCACCATAAAGGATTAACTCCAGATTCATCGCTTTTTACGAAACAATACTAGAATAAAATAAAACACTAACATTAACAATATCGAATAGTATAATATTCCTCAATTATTACTTTTACTTAAATTACCTATTACTTAAAAACAGGTCAAAACAAACACCAAATAGCCTCTATTTAATTATTTAAGATATTACAATTGGCTAATTTTCTCAACTAAAGACAATTTAAAAAACAATGAAAGAGAAAAAGCACAAACTGTTTTAACTTATGTTTCACAACGTAACTATCTATCCATCTTATTTAAGAGTCTGTATAATATTAAATAATTATGGTGGAAAATAAAAAGAAAGCAGAGAGTTCTAAAAGTCCCTTTAAAAAGTTCCTAAATGGATTTTTGGATTTTTGCAGAAAATTCGGCCCCGGCAAAGCAGGATTTGACCCAAGAAAAGTCAGACAACTATCATTTGACTCTCTAAAATTAATTGGCAATAAGCAAAAAAAACTTGATGAAATAAATAAAGATGCTGGAGATTTAATAAAAGGCTATCTTAATGATGTTAATGGGCTGCTTGAATTTGTAGAGCGCAGAGGCACAAAGGTTATACGCAATAATAATGCGCTAAAGGTAATAAGACTATTCGGAGAGATAGAAGGCTTTATTCCTCCAATAATAGGATTTAGAGCAAAATTAATAACTTTTGCCCTGCGAATCACAGGTGCCTGGGAAGGACCAGCTACAAACAAAACACCCCCAATGTTTGTATTCGGAGCCGAAGATCCACCAATGGGCTACATGGTACACCAGATTCATCACTGGCTTTCTTTCTATAATGAGCTTCCTGGCTATACAGAAGAAACAATAAATAATTTTAAAAAAATTTTTGACCCCTCCTTTGGCATTGAAGATGTTAAAAGAATGACAAAGGAAGAGATTATATCCCTAAGAGAAGCCATTGCCAGAGATCAAGAAGCACTTGATTTCGTTCAAAAAATGGCCATAGAAATCTTTAAACCTCAAGATGTTATGCAAGGTATTAAAGATGGGGATAAAAAAGATATCTAAACTCTCAAATACCCCTGCCTAAAGCTTTATATTGCAATATTCTTATTTTATTAGTAAAAACCTTATCAAAAGATTTTTATTAAGGATTTGTAACGTTTTTTTGAGAATATTAGCCAGTTTCAGAGATCTTAACCATGTCTTTGACATGAGGGACAACATATATTTTAATTAATTTATGTGTAGATCAATGTTTGCGTGTAGTATTTAGTTTTGTTGAGGCCAAATGAGAATAAAAGAGATTGAAATTGATAACTTTAAGTCTTTCCGTTCAAAAACTACCATACCTTTCTTAGATGGATTTACAACTATTTCAGGACCCAACGGCTCAGGCAAGAGTAATATAATAGACTGCCTGCTTTTTGGCTTAGGTCTTTCAACTTCTAGAACACTCAGGGCTGAAAAACTAACAGACTTAATAAATAACAACAATCAACGACGCGAGGCTTCTGTTAGAATAGCTTTTGCAGAAGAGGATAATCATGAAGAGCAATTTGAGATAAAAAGAAAAATTAAAGAAGGCTCTAATGGCTACACAAGTACATACTACATTAATGGCCATGTCTCTACATTGTCAGATGTACATAGAAAGTTAAGTGGTTTCAACGTTTCACCTGGCTGCTACAACGTTATGATGCAGGGTGATGTTACCGGTATTATTAATATGGGACCAACAGAAAGAAGAAGAATTATTGATGATCTTGCCGGGGTTACAGAATTTGACAGAAGAATTGAGCAAGCCACAAAAGAACTGGAAACTGTTCAAGACCGTATTGAAAGATCAAACATAATATTAGGAGAAATAGATGTTAGATTAGAGCAATTAGCAGAGGAAAGAAAACATGCTCTAAAATATAAAGAACTTAAAGACAAAAGACAGGAATTTATAGATCAGATATCGCTTGTAAAATTCTCCGATCTTAAAAAATCACTCAGATTGTTACAAGAAAATTTAACAGATTCAACAAAAACCAAAACTGAAATCGAGAATAACATTACTAAATTTGAGCAAGAAATTTTACAGGCTCAGAAACATCTAGATGAATTAAATGAAAAAGTTAAACAAAAAGGTGAAGATGAACAAATCAAACTAACTAAACAAATTGAAATTTTGAAAGGTGAAATTTTTAGAAAAGAACAATCTACTGAGTATGCATGTAAAAAGGTAGAAGAAAATAAAGCCACTATTAATAAAGCTAACAGTGAAATAGATAAACTAAATGAAAGTATTGATGACTCTCAATTAAAAATAGAAAATAAACAAGATCAATATAATATTATTGAAGCTCAATTACAAAAAGAAAATAATGAATTAACAAAGCTTATAGAGGAATCCAGTAATTTAAGTAAAACAGCCCAAAATTTCATTGAGCAAAGGAACCAACTTAAAAGGGAGCTTGAAAAATCTGAAGATGATCAGGGAAGACTTACTAGAGAAAATTTAAAATGGGAAGATACTATTTATAGACTAAATAATGAGCTAGAAGAACTTAACAACGCTCTTAATAATTCTGATAATGAAAAACTTTCTCTAAAAGAAGCAAAAGAACGGCTTATAAAAGAAATTAACAATTTAATAGAAGAAAAAAATGCCTGTGAAATTCAACTGCAACAAGCAATATCAAAAATCAAAGATCTAAAAAGTGAGGTCAATAAAGTTGATGACAGAATAAATAAAGAATACAGAAAATTAATGCAACTTGAAGCCACAAGAAAAGCTGCCGAAGAAGTTAATTTTGGCAGAGCAGTTGACGCAATACTTAATTCAGGTATACCAGGTATTCATAAAACTCTGGCACAACTGGGTAACGTTGAAAAAGATTATAGCACTGCACTTGAAATTGCAATGGGTGGCAGAATGAAATGCATTGTTACAGATGATGAACATGCAGCTTCAGAAGCTATTGAGTTTTTAAAACAAACAAGAGCAGGTAGAGCAACTTTTTTACCTTTAAATAAAATTAAATATTATATGCCAACATGCAAACTTCCTAATGTTAATGGAGTTATAGATTTTGCTATTAACCTTATTAGCTTTGATTCAGTATATAAAAATGCATTTTTCTATGCATTAGGAGAAACATTGATTGTTGAAGACCTTGAATCAGCAAAACCTTTAATGGGCGAATATCGTATGGTTACTCTCGATGGAAGCTTAATTGAAAAAACAGGTGCTATGACAGGCGGTAGTGTAAGCAAAAGCAACCTGAAATTCTCCAGTAATTATAATGAAGAGCTTAAAGAAGTAACTGACAAAATCAAAGAACTCAACTTAGAAAAAGATGAGCTGCTCGATGAAGTTGAAAAACTTGAAAAGAAAATGGAACGTAATAGGCAGGACTATTCTAACTACTTAAATGAAATACATAAAAAAGACCTTGATCTTAAAAATATTGATAACACACTTAAAAACATTGATAACACTCTTGAAAATAGATCTAAAAGACTAATAGATCTGGAACCCAAATGCGAAGACGCTAAATTAGAAAAAAGTTCTATAGAAGAAGAACTGGATGAAGTAACCAATAAAATCAAAGAATTACAAGCTAAAATTCAGGAAATAGATTCTAATATACCAGCTGAGAAACTTGAAGAAATTGAAGAACTAACTGGCAATATTGAATTTGAGATTAAAAATCTGGAAAGTAAATTAAGAAATATCGAAGCTGATATTAATAAAATTTCTATGGAGAAAAAGTTTAAAGAAGAATCATTAAACTATCAAAAAGAAAAAATAGAGCAGTGCAAAGCAGAAAACACCCAATTTGAAGAAGATAATAAAAAATGTAGAGATGAAATAACAGTTATCAAGGAAAAAGTAACCGAACTTAATGAAGAACTTAGCTTGTTATCAGATGAACTCAAAGAAGCACAAGCTGAAAGAGATAAGGCTGCTAAAGCACTTATGCAAAAACAACAATATATTGAAACTTCCAGACACGAAATTAAACGAATTGAAGAAAGTATTTCAGCATACAATACACGTAAAAAAGAAATTGCATCAGAGCTAAACACTATAAAAGAAGAACTCAAAGAAAAAGGTATTGATTATAGCAATGCAGCAGAAATTATTTTAACAACTGAAGAGATTGATAAATCTATTAATAAGCTTTCCAAAAGAATGGAAGAGATGGAACCTGTCAATATGAAGGCTATTAAAGATTATGATGAGGTTTATGAAAGGAAAGAAGAACTGTTTAATAAAATCAGTACTCTTAAAAATGAAAAAGAGGAAATTAATAACAGACTTAATGGCTATGAAAATTTGAAAAAACAATCTTTCATGATGACTTTTGAGAATGTAAATAAAAATTTCCAGGTAATTTTTGAAGATTTATCAGATGGAGAAGGCTCTTTAGTATTAGAGAATCCTGAAGAACCATTCAAGGGAGGTTTAACAATAGAAGCCAGGCCAAGAGGCAAGAAAATGCTCCGATTAGAGGCAATGAGTGGTGGAGAAAAATCATTAACAGCTCTGGCTTTTGTTTTTGCATTTCAAAGATATTTACCTGCTCCATTCTATGCCTTTGATGAAGTTGACATGTTCTTAGATGGTGTTAACGCCGAGAAATTGGCCCAAATGATAAAAACACAGTCATCTAATGCACAATTTATTGTTGTTTCTCTACGTAAACCAATGCTCGAAAGAGCAGATAGAACCATTGGGGTAACTCAAAGAAGAGATGGTATCTCTAAGGTAACCGGGGTAAGACTTAATGAACGAAATTGATAAGCTAGATGGTATAGAAATATTAGTTAATTGGGCAAAATCCGGCGAGGTTGATCCCTGGGATGTTGATATTGTTAAAGTAACAGATATGTTTCTGGAAAAACTCTTTGAAATTAAACAACATAATCTCAGGTTAACCGGGCGCACATTGTTTTTTGCAGCTGTTTTATTAAAAATTAAATCTGATATCCTTGAAGGACTTGACCCTTTTAAAGAAGTGCCTGTTAGTTCAGACTTCATTGATGAGCATGATATTGATGAAGATTTTGATGAAGATGATATCTACGAGGATATCAGAAATACTAATATTGTATCTCTGGAAAATGCACTTGCAAGACGTACAAGCACACGTAAAAATCGAACCAGAAAAGTTACTTTAGAAGATTTAATCAAACAATTGCGTAAATTGGAAGAAATAGAAAATAAGCAAAAGGTAAAAAGAACTGAAGAGAAAATAAATACACGTAGATCATATACTCATTTTACACCTGATGACATTCTTGAAATGGCTCATGATGAGTATATAGAAGATGAAATAATTAAATTACAAAATACATTAACTAAACTGTTTGAATCTGAAGAAATAATAGAACTTAATGAGCTAACAAAATCTGGTATGGATAGAGTAAGTGCATATATAGCTCTATTATTCCTTGCATCAAGAAGCAGAATAGATCTTGTGCAAGATGAATTTTATTCAGATCTATACATTATTAAAGAGGTAGGCTAATGAGTTTAAAAGCAAGAGTGGAGGCTACACTATTTACTACAGGAAAAGCCCTCACAATTGAGGAAATATCTGAAATAGTTAAAGCACCAAATGAAGATCTAGAAGAAGCTTTATTAGAGCTTATTATGGATTATTCTTCCAGAGATGGTGCATTAGAAATTGATGACGAAGATGGATATGTTATACAAGTAAAAGAAGAATATTTTGATATTGTTGAGAGTTTAATGCCAATAGAAATGTCTGAAAATGCTTTAAAAACTCTTTCGGCCATAGCAATAAAACAACCAGTACTTCAGTCTGATCTTGTTAACATAATAGGTATGGGAGTTTATGACCATATAAACTATTTGTTAGGGAAAGAACTAATTTCTAAAAAGCCTAAAGGTAAATCATTTATGATTAAAACAACAACTAAATTTAATGAATACTTTAAGTTAACTGGAGATACTAAAACATTAGCTCAAATCCTAGATATTCAGTCTAAAAATTAACACTGTAAATCTTGAAACTTCATTTAGATAGGCAAAAAACTTTATACTGTTTCAAGCTTTCACAATTATGCATATTTTGTTAACATCTTGATTAAGTTAAAAATTTAATAAGGATATTTATATGGGGCAAGATAGTTTGACTAAAAATCTAAAAATACTATCAATAATTACTCTGATAATAATTATTTTATACACACTGTTACAAATAGGGGCTTATTTTATGACCCTTGTAACCATTTTAGGAATATCTATAGTTTTAACATATGTCCTTTTAGGACCAGTTGATTCTCTTGATAAACTGATTGGGTACTGCACAAAGAAACTCGCAAAAACATTAAGTTCTTCAAATAATGAAAATACTGATTTTTTCAAGTCAAAAACATCTACATTAATACTTAAACTACTACCAATTATACAAAAGCGAATACTATCAATCTTTATTGTTTATATAACATTTTTTCTATTAGTCATTTTCATTGCACTTCAGATTATTCCACCAGCTATATATCAGGTAACAGAGTTTGCCAAAAATGTACCGACCTATACAGAAGATGCCATTAATTATATAAATACAAAATTTCCGGAAATTGAAATACCTGGAATAACAGGAGCTATTAATAAAAATGCTAAAAGCATTATTGAAGAATCTGTACCTGTAATAATTCATGAAATACCTGAAAATAATAAACTTATAGATGTTGTAAAAGAAGAATTAACAACTATTAAAAGTGATCTAACACCTGTTAAAAAGATTTCAAAAGAACATCTTAAAGACATTTTTACTGCAACAGCAGTTAAATTTCAGAACGATATAACTAATTTCATAACTAATAATGCTCAGAATGCTATTAATAATCTACTAAACCTGGCAGCTGGTACATTAACTGGAATTGGTTATACCATTACTATACTGGTTTTATCTTTTTATTTCTTACTAGATGGTAAAAAGCTTGTTAATGGTTGTAATGCTCTTATACCAAAAACAATTTTGCCCAAAGTTAAAGAATTAGAAACAAGTATTCACAATTCATTACTGGGATTTCTAAAAGGTCAGGTTTACCTTGGTTTTGCAACCGGTGGTTTTATGCTGATTTTTTACGTTATTTTTGATATCAAATATTCAATATTTCTGTCACTTTTTCTGGCTATAGCAGAAATAATTCCTGTAATTGGATCTTCTCTAGGGTTCATACCAGCTATTATAGTTATGTTATTTACAGATCCAGTTAAGCTATTGATTATATGGCCTATCTTTCTAGTATTTCAGATGATAAAAGATAATGTTGTAGCACCAAAAATTGTTGGCGAAATAATTGGCTTGCACCCTGTAACTGTTATATTCGCTTTATGGATAGGCTTCCAGGTAGCAGGATTTTTTGGTATACTTTTTGCAATACCTGTAGCTAGCGTTATTAATGTAATTATAAGCTTTATTATTAGAGAACGATCACAAAATGAGGAGCAAACTGTTAATAGCTAATATTATTCAATATGTAACTTAAAACAAATTTAATTATTATTCGTCATTAAAAAAAGAATCTATTTTGTCTCTCGAGGAGGTTTTAGATATAAATGAAGAAGTATATACCAATAGCTTTAGCTTTAGGAATATCAACAAACATTTTAATCAGTGCCCCTGAGGCTTTTAGTCAATATGAATATAATATGGAAGCTAATTATGCTAAATATTATGATCAGGGTATACAATACTATAATAATAACGAATATTCAAAAGCGATAGAACAGTTTGAGCAAGCACTTAAATTAGCACCTAATAACTCAGCCGTAAGGAATAACTTAGCTGTTTCATATATCTCAAGAGGAACCTATTTTCATAATAAGGTGAGCAACTACGAAACTGCTGCAGACAACTACAGAGATGCAATTTATTACTTAAAATATGACACACCAGATGGAGTCCAAGACTCTCCAAACGCTCAGGGCAATCTAGATATAGCCGAAAAAAACCTTACTAATGCCCTTTTAAATTTAGGAATAACAGGTGAGACTTCTTATCATTTCAAAAAAGCAAAGGAATTAAGGGCAAAAGGCCAATTTAAAGGTGCCATTGTAGAATATTTCCTTGCTCTTGATAAATCTCCTCCAAATGCTGAAGCTTATGAAGCAATAGGAGATATGTATAGAGTTCTTCAAAATAATGATAGAGCTGTTACTAATTATCAAAAGGCCTTAAATATTAAAAAAGATGATACCGCATTATATGTAAAAACTGGCTTAGCTTACGAAAAAACTGGTAAATTAAACTCAGCAATAAATGCCTTTAACCAGGCTTCTGCTTTGGATCCTGGAAATATGGATGCCAACAACTCTCTTGAAAAAATCTGGAGAGATCAAATTAAGCTTAACCCAAGAAACGCAGCCGCACATGCTAATTTAGGAACTATACTACAAAAAAAAGGTGACTTTGACGGTGCAATGCAAGAATATAATGCCGCAGAATTAATTGATCCAAATAACGTTCTGGTCAGATTAAACCTTGGAACACTCTATCAAGCAAAAGGAGATATCCCAACTGCTATAAAAGCTTATGACACAATTCTAACTATAGACCCAAAAAATGTTTTAGCACATTATTATAAAGCAACCGCACTTAAACAAGTTAAAGATTTTGATAACGCAATTAAAGAACTAAATAACGTGTTACAGCTGGATTCTAATAATGCCCTGGCCAAAAAAGAATTAGCAGCGATAGCAAAAGAAAAAGCAGGTGGTTCAGAACAGCTAGCTGAGGTTTTAAAAGATATAGCCGATAAAGATCCTAATAATGCTAGTGCTCAATACGATGCGGCTTTTGAAGCTCACTCAAAAGGAGATCTTAACTTAGCTATTTCTTATTATAGAAAAACAATTACTATAAATCCTAACTTTAAAGACGCATACGCTAACCTTGGGGCAGCTTTAATGGCGAATAAAGACTATATTGAAGCCACTAAAGTTCTTAAAAAAGCTAAAGAGTTTGATCCTGATAACCAAGAAATAGAAAAGTTACTTTCAGAGCTTGAAAATATTCAAACAGCCAGTAAATATGATGAGGCTTTGGCTCTTCATCAACAGGGTAAAATAGCTGAAGCCATACCACTTTATGAAGAAGCTCTAAAAGCTGATACAAATAATGTAGAAATATTAGTAAATTTAGGAGCTGCTCATCAAGCTAACAGAAACTATAGCTCTGCAATCAATAGCTATAATAAAGCTATAACCATTGATCCTAATTCTTCTTTAGCTTACTATTATCTAGGGGCTACCTATCATGCTAAAAACCAGATGAATGAGGCAATATTAAATTATAAGAAAGCTATAGAACTTGATAACAATAACAATGATGCAAAAGAAGCTTTAAAATCTGCTCAAGAAGGCCAGGTTGATTCTATTTTATCTGATGCTTTAAACAGTTATAACGGTAAGGCTTATGATAAAGCCAGAGTCAAAATTGATGAAGCATTAAAATTAGACCCAAATAATGCACTGGCATTTTATTATCTTGGGCTAATTTTAGAAGGCCAAAATAGCTTAACTTCTGCTATTGCAAATTATAAAAAGGCAACAGAAATAGACCCTCAACTAGATAGTGCTTTTTATGCCTTGGCTGTAGCTCAAGATAAAGCTAACGATAAAGTAGGAGCAAAACAATCTTTTCAAAAATTCGTACAGCTCTCAGGAAATAAAGATGACGCATTTGTAAAATATGCAAAAGAAAGATTAAAACAGTTGTAATTACTTGTGAATCTTATAACTTCTCTATATTTATACTGATCCTTGAAAGGAATCTATAGATTCTAGATTATAGAGGCCGGGTGTTTTTGCCTGCTACGCACAAAAACACTCTAGAATAAATTAAAGCCATATATTGTTTTCTTCCGTGGATTGCTATAAACAAAAAAAATCCTCTCGTTTTTTGGGGAGAGGTTTCAAGTTAGTATAAGGAGTTGGTGCAGGATAATTTATATTGTTTTATCTATAAACTTTGCAAACACTAACAACAAGCCCAGTTGGAATAAAAGCATAGCTGTTTGTGCATTTATATTTGTTATGAATTCTGGAAGTAAACTTGAGATTATCATTAGTAGCTCCAAATATTGAATTTATCAACTGTCTATATAATACAAATTTTTTGTCAATGATTCAGTGATGAAACACACCACAAGCATGTGATAGTTATCACATACATAATTTTTCAGCAGATATAATTCTAATTTTTATGGAACTCTATCGTAAATACTTCTAATCTTTTTTATATACCCTATTGTTGTTGACTGATTGATTCCACGCCTAGATACTGTTCCGCTACCCATTTTATAAGCAGCTAATGCAAAATTAATATCACCCTGATAACTTTCAAGATGTGATCTGAGTAATTTAACAGCTCCATTTAAATTATCATTAGGATCAAATGGATTATTTACATTTAGCCCTCTTGCTGTTGTTGGCATAAGTTGTCCTAATCCCATAGCTCCACTTGGTGATTTTGCACAGGGATTAAAACCTGATTCAATTGCTACTAACGCTGTTACAACTCTATAATCAACTCTATGATAATTACTTACTCGCATGATTACATCAGCTATTAACATGGCATCATTATTAGAAAGCATCTTGTTATATGTATTTATAAAATTTGCTAAATCGCCAAGTTGTGGAGAGATCGGTTTATTTGATTGTTGTACGATTTTATTTTGGTTATTGTTAATATTGCAGGGTAAGTTTTGTCCAATACCTACCTTGTTAGATTTCATACTAGCTGCACAACCGCTAGTTAATAAACAAATTAATGCAAATATAGTGTATGTAAAAAATAGCTTTTTCATCTGTGATTATTATTATGATAATCACGTATTTGAAATAGATCAATTTTGTAAACTTTTAACGATATTTTTATATTTAATACAAGATAAACTTACAATGAAACCTGATAAAATCCCATACCTTTTGTTATATTATCGGGAACAGGCTCAAATAATGCAAATTCCATTGTAAATTCTCCTCTCCCCTGAGTTAAACTCCTCAAAGTAGTAGCATAACCAAACATTTCTGATAAAGGTGTCATTGATCTTACTTTCTGAATTCCAAGATCTTCTATCGCATTAATACCCTCAACCCTTCCTCTTCTTGAATTAAGGTCACCAATAACTTCACCTAAATAGTGGTCTGGTACTTCGACTTCAACTTTCATAACAGGTTCCATCAGAACTGGCTTTGCTTTCAACACCCCATCTCGCAATGCTTGAGCCGCAGCTATCTTATAAGCCACTTCAGTACTATCTGTTTCATGATAGGATCCATCAATCAGCTTAACCTTAATATCTATAATTTCGTAACCAGCAAAAGCACCACCCTGCATAGCTTCTCTAATACCTTCTTCTATAGGATCTATAAACATTTTTACAGGGTTGGTTTCTGATAATCGACTTTCAAACTCAAAGCCTGTGCCATGTTCTTTAGGCTCTAGAGCTAATACAACATGACCATAATTATTTTTGCTACCTGTTTGTCGTATAAACTTAGCCTCAATACGAGAACTGGCTGTAATAGATTCACGATAAGCTACTTGTTGCTTACCAACTTTAACATTAACCTTAAAATCATCCGTTATTCTAGTTACAAGCACATCAAGATGCAACTCTCCCATGCCTGAAATAATCATTTGACCCGTTTCAGAATCAACCTTTGATTTAAAAGTAGGGTCTTCTTCTGAAAGACGTTCTAAAGCCTGAAGCAATTTATCTGAATCGGCCTGTGTCCTTGGTTCAATTGCTACAGATATTACAGGATCCGGGAAAGTTATAGATTCAAGTAATATTGGTTTTTCAGCTTCACAAAGCGTATCTCCGGTAGTAGCAAATTTTAAACCAACCAGTGCTACAATGTCTCCTGTTGACATACTCTCTACATCAGTTCTTGTATCTGCTTGCATTTGAAGTATTCGATTTATTCTCTCTTTTTTAGATTTGGAGGAGTTGTGAATAGCTGAATTAGAGATACATTTACCACTATAAACTCTAAAATAACTTAGTTTGCCAACATATGGATCTGTCTGTATCTTAAATACTAAACCACAAAATGGATCTTCGTCAGAACATTTAATTTTAATAGGGTCTTCATTAATATCCAGCGCATCAACCACAGGAACATCTTCAGGGGAAGGCAAATAATCAATAATTGAATCCAGCAACATCTGAATACCTTTGTTTCTTAAAGATGCGCCACAACAAAGAGGTACAAATTGATTTGATATTGTAGCCCTGCGGATTCCTGCTTTTAATTCTTCATCAGTAATTTCTTCACCTTCAACATATTTCATCATCAATTCGTCATCAACTTCTGAAACAGCTTCAATCAAATATTCCTTTGCCTCTTGAGCTTCTTCAAGTTGATCATTCGGTATTTCTTTTTCTTCAAACTTATCACCTTCTTCAGCCATATAGTAATAAGCTTTCTGCTTTATAACATCTATAACACCTTTAAGATCACTTTCTAAACCAATAGGCAAATAAATAGGATGAACATTCGTTTTTAAGCGATCTTTAATATTATTTAGAACCCTATAAAAGTTTGCACCAACTCTATCAAGCTTATTTACAAATATGATACGCGGAACTTTATACCTATTAGATTGACGCCATACTGTTTCAGATTGTGACTGTACCCCTGCTACACCACAAAAAACACCAACCATACCATCAAGAACCCTTAATGATCTTTCTACTTCTGCTGTAAAATCAACATGGCCTGGGGTATCAATTATATTTATCTGGTTATCATTCCAAAAACATGATACAGCTGCAGATGTAATAGTAATACCACGTTCTTTTTCTTGAACCATCCAATCGGTGAAAGAGGTACCCTCATGAACTTCTCCCATTTTATGTAGGAATCCGGTGTAAAACAAAATTCGTTCCGTTGTTGTAGTTTTACCAGCGTCAATGTGAGCAACAATTCCTATATTTCTTATCTTACTTAGAGGATACTTCTTCGACACTTAAATTTATTCCTTTACTTTTGTAATATGGCTCAATAAATTGTAGTTATTTCTATTTTATCTTATAAAAATAAAAAACAAGCTTATCTTAAATAAAGATAGAACTTGTTTTAGATCAAAACAGTTAGATAAATATTAGTATCTATAGTGAGCAAAAGCTTTGTTAGCTTCAGCCATCTTATGCGTATCTTCTTTCTTTTTAACAGATGAACCAACGCCATTGTACGCATCAAGAATTTCATTGGCAAGCTTATCAATCATACTTTTGCCACCACGAGTTCTAGCATTTTTTATTAACCATACAGATCCTAAAGCCGCACCTCTATCTGGTCTAACTTCAACAGGAACCTGATAGGTCGAACCGCCAATACGACGAGCCTTTACTTCTACTAAAGGTGTTACATTCTGAAGAGCTTTATGAAATACTTCCATAGGTTCTTTTTTAGTCTTTTCACCAACTGCATTCATTGCACTATAGAAGATTCTCTCTGCAACACTTTTCTTACCACGGGTCATCAGACGGTTAATAAACTTGGCTATTTCCTGATCATTATAGATTGGATCTGGAGGTGGAAGTCGTTTTGGAGGTTTATTTCTTCTTGACATACTTATATTTTCCTTAAACTTTAATTACTATTCGTTCTACTATATTATTTTTTAGGTCTCTTAGCACCGTACTTACTTCTTCCCTGCATTCTATCTTTAACACCTGCAGTATCTAGAGCCCCACGTATAATATGATATCTTACACCAGGAAGGTCTTTAACCCTTCCGCCTCTAATTAACACCACAGAGTGCTCTTGGAGGTTATGCCCAATACCAGGTATATAGCTTGTTACTTCATAGCCATTAGTAAGCCTTACCCTTGCTACTTTTCTTAATGCAGAATTAGGCTTTTTAGGTGTTGTTGTGTAAACACGAGTACAAACGCCTCTTCTCTGAGGACAGTTTGTCAACGCAGGAGATTTAGTTTTTTCTATAAGACTTTTTCTTTCTTTTCTGACTAATTGACTGATTGTAGGCACAAAACCCTCCTTTATATTATTTTTCCGGATTTTATTTTTACATTACTGCAAACAAGTTAATGGCACAGTAGATTCCACTGTGACAATATAAAACAACAAGGCAAACACAATGTCAACTCTTTGCAGGCAAAACATTAAATGCTATTAAGAACTTTTGAAACAATTAAACCACTAATAAATCCATGTTTTACCGGGCAAAAAAGCATTTATTAAAAGGGTTTAGAATTTTACTTTGTTTTTTGTATTATTTAAAATATTTTTTTCGTAAATTATCTTCATTAAATCTTTAGCAATTAATTTTTAATAAAACTATTTTCAATAGAATCTACTATTTCAGGTGCTTTTGAAGTGTATTAATTAATTTAATAAATAAAACTTATTTTTGAATTAAAATATTAGCGTTCAAAACATAACTATTTAAAAACACAAATAAGCGAAAGGCTAATTATGAGCAGGTGGGTAGAAGTCTTTACAGGCGCTTACGCCAGTGGCAAATCCGAAACAGCAATTAACAGGGCTTTATCATTATACAGAAAAGGAGACCCCATTGTATTAGTTGACCTAGACACAGTTGAACCAGCCTATACACTCAGACCTATAAAAAAAGAACTGGAGAAACTGGGACTTACAGTTGTTGCACACGACAGAGATAATTCTTTTGGATTAGGGGAAGCTGGTACCTACATTACACCTGAACAGAAAATGTGTTTGCACAGGAAAGAAAATCTTATTATTGATGTTGGATATGGCTCAGGGGGCATAGATACTTTAACAATTCTTGAAGAAATACACGATGAACCCAATTTAAGTATCTACATGGTAATTAACCCTAATAAATTTGAAACCTCTACACCAGAAAATATCATTGAACATGTTAATTGGTCTACTGAAGGGCAAAAAATCAAATGGAAATTGACAGGTTTTATATGTAACCCACATTTTAGTGATCAAACTGAAATTCAAGATATATTTAAAGGATATGAAATAGTAAAGAAAGCCAGCATAAAAGCTAATATTCCAATAAGAGCATTGAATGTTCATAAATCACTTATCAATGAGTTTAATAAAACTAATTTTAAAGAAACAGAAATATGGGAAATAGAAAGATTTATGCCAAATGCACTATGGTAAACGAAAAAGGCAGAATTACTCCTGCCTAATCAACACCTTTTAGGTTTTCTCACCCCACAACAACACCAAGTCAAGACACACTGTTAGTTAATAGTTTTTTCTTACTATTATTATCTACGACAATAGGTAATACAAAATCGGCCAAAAGATCAGTTTTAAAAATTAACCAGTTGGCCAGTATTTCATTGTTAAAGTAATTACATTTAGTAGATATACACGCAATATTAAATTAACTAACGTTTAAAGTAAGGATTTGCACTACTTCTATCAAAATACGGATTTGCATTGCTCTTTGTTCTTGTTGAAGTACTACTGGAAGCTTCATTGTTATATGGTGGAGCATAATAATAAGTACGAACAACAGGATAATAATTACTACGAGGCTGACTATATGCATTGCTGCCAGATGCCACTGCTGTATTAGCTACATTATGGTTATTTACAGGTATTCTCATTCCTCTATGCCAGATATGTTCTGCTTTTGACTGAGGAGAAAAGTATAATCCTGATATAATCGAAGAAATTAAAACTGCACTTAAGATAATTTTTCTTGTAGACATTAACATATATATCTTCTCTCCTTCAATAATCTATGCTTTATTTTGTTAAACACATACAAAAAGTTTTATTTATATGTGTATACTACTTTTTATGCGGAAAAGACTACTTATTTTTTTAAACACTCCTCAAAACAAAAATTGTTAATTTTTAACACCTAAAATTCACATTTCATAATAAATTTTTATGTTATTATCACTCTTGTCATTATTAATAAGCACTGATAAGGAAAGAACTGGAGGATTAAAGTGGCTGAAAGTGAAACATATGTCTACTTAAACGGAAATTTTGTACCAGATAAAGATGCTGTCATTAGTGTAAGAACCCATGCTTTAAACTATGGTACTTCCGTTTTTGAGGGTATTAGAGGCTACTGGAATGAAAGCGAGAGTCGTGTTTATATATTTAGAATGAAAGAACATTACGAAAGAATGGGCAGAAGCTGTAGAATTATGTTCATGAACATGCCACATTCCCCTGATGAATATTGTGACTTAACTATCAAGCTTATAAAAATGAATAACCCAAAAACTGATACCTATATACGCCCTATTGTTTATAAAAGTAGCTACAACATCAGCCCGGCATTATTAAACAACCCTGATGGCACAACAATTTTTACTGCACCATTAGGGCAATATGTCGATATCCATAAAGGTCTACATGTATGCGTCTCTAGCTGGAAAAGGCTTACAGACAACGTTATACCACCTAGAGGCAAAATCGGGGGTAGCTATTGTAATGCCGCATTGATTGTTTCAGAAGCCAAAAAATCTGGTTTTGATGAAGCTATAACACTAACAAATGACGAAAAAATTGGCGAAGGCAGTGCCATGAATTTATTTATTGTCAGAAATGGTAAGCTGGTAACTTCAACAGTCACAGACGATATTCTAGAAGGCATTACAAGAGATACCATTATTCACATGGCCAATGAACTTAATATTCCTGTAGAAACAAGAAGAATTGATCGATCTGAACTTTATATTTGCGAAGAAGCATTCTTCTGCGGCACAGGAGCACAGGTTAGCCCTGTTACTATGGTTGATCATAGACCTATAGCTGATGGTAACATAGGGCCAATTAGTAAAAAACTTCAAGATCTCTATTTTGAAATAGTCAGAGGTAAAGTAGAAAAATACAAGCACTGGTGTACACCGGTTGATATAGAGTAAAATGGCTTTAAGCACAATAGGATATTGTACATCAAATCTTATTAGCTCTTTAAAATTTTTATTAAAAGGGCATATAAGTCTTAAAAATACTTTAATGCAGGCAGCTATTATCGGCTTTGATTCTGCACCAATAGCAATAATAATATCTTTAGTCAGCGGTGCAGTAATAACATTACAAATTTCAAAGCAATTTATTCAAAATGGTGCAGATGCTTACATTGGAGGCCTTGTAGCTGTTACAGTTATACGTGAAGTAGCACCATTATTCGCAAGCCTGGCTATAGGGGCAAGAGCAGGTACAGCCATCACAGCTGAAATAGCTAATATGAAAGTCACTGAACAAATTGATGCTCTAAAATTGCTTCGAGTTGACCCTGTATATTATCTTGTACTACCAAGAATCATAGCTGGCGGACTGATGATACCATTAGTTACTGTTCTCGCTATGTTTATCGGCACCATTGGCGGCATGATAGTTGCAAAGATTACTGTAAATCTTCATTTTGTAAGATATATTACATCAGTATGGCTTTATACTGACATTTATGACATAAAAACAAGCCTGGCCAAGGCCTGTGTATTCGGAATATTAATAACTCTAATTTGCTCAACAATAGGGCTTTTAACCGAAGGAGGGGCAAAAGAAGTAGGTCGCTCAACCACCAAGGCTGCCATATGGAGCGCATCTGCTGTTATTATCGCAGACTATTTACTCACCTGGGTTTTTTACAGCTAAATAAATGATTAAAAAAAGCACCCTTACGGGTGCTTTAAATTAACTATCGTGACTTACCAATGGAGTCCACTCTTCTCTGAGCATTCTCCTTGATTTACCTGTGACACTATCTGTAAATAAGAGTGTTAAATATTCAAAAACATGTTTTATTGAACGAGCTTCTGCTAATACATCTTGATTCTGTCTATTGTAATCCATACCTTAACCTCCTATATAATCTTCTAACTTATGTTCTTGTTTAATTTATCCTCACACTTTCTTTATCGGCAAAGAAAAAAAATCTTTAGGGCAAAAAATGCCCATCCTCAAAGGGTTTTAAGGTTATAAAAACAAGTATTACTGAAGAATGCCTCTCTGCTATCCTTTTACCCCAAAAAGGTTTTTGTTAAGAATTATTAAGCCTGTGTTTAAAGGTTTTATATGAGTTCCTTAAATTATCCTGAATTGCTTAGTGTAAAAAAGCAACACAAATTTTATTTCCATTAAAAATCTCACCAGAATATTTTCGCAATATCAATCAGCAAAAATAGTTAACTTATTAAAGATTCTCCTTTATTAATCTTTTAAATAGAAAACAATAAAAAGCTCAGAACCATTCATTTAATTGTATATTAACGTATTTTATGGTATATAACAATGTTAACTAGTTAAAAGCACCCTACAGGGTGCTCTAAACTTATTTCTCATAGCTTACCAGTGGAGTCCACTCTTCTCTAAGCAGTCTTCTTGACTTACCAGTAACTCCATCAGTGAATAATAATGTTAAATACTCAAAAACATGCTTAATAGAACGAACTTCTGCTAAAACATCTTGATTATCTTTGTAGTAACTCATAATAAACCTCCTATATTAGTTTGTCCACAAGCTTATTTATCCTCACATAATTTTTATCGGCAAATTTTAAAAAAACTTTAGGGCCAAAAGCGCCTACCTTTAATACTTTCTAAGGTTTTAAAAACAATCATTTTTGGGTTGACAATACTTTTTAATTATCAACAAACCTAAATTTAGCTAATATTCAGAATTGTTGTTGTCTCCTATAATCTTAATTTAGCATATTTTTAGGTGCATAAATCCGCTATTAACATTAATTTAACAATTGCTTTAGCCTCCTAACTGTAGTTAGGAATATTTTTAATTGTTTGCTATATAATTGAATAAATTCTTTAATTTTAAAGATTTTTGTAGATAGACATTTAAAGCTGAGGGAGAACAGAGCCATGGGAAAACTAAAAAAACGTTCTTGGGCTGAACCATTCAAAATTAAAGTTGTTGAGCCAATTAAAATGACCACAAGAGAATATAGAGAAAGAGTCATTGAAGAGGCCGGATATAATACGTTCCTACTAAAATCTGAAGATGTTTATATTGACCTGCTTACTGACAGTGGTACATCAGCAATGAGTGATTATCAATGGGCTGGCATGATGATAGGAGACGAAGCTTATGCTGGTAGCAAAAATTTCTATAACCTGGAAGCAGCTGTTAGAAAATTTTACGGTTTTAAACATCTAATACCTACTCACCAGGGACGTGGTGCAGAACATATACTTTCACAAATTATGATTAAACCAGGAGATATAGTTCCTGGCAATATGTATTTCACTACAACAAGGCACCATCAGGAATTAGCTGGTGGTAAATTTGTCGACATTATAATAGATGATGCACATAATCCTGATAGTGAGTTTGCATTTAAAGGTAATGTAGATATAGAAAAACTTAAAAAGATCATTGACGAAGTAGGAGAAAAAAGAGTTGCCTATATAAGCCTTGAGGGCACAGTGAATATGGCTGGTGGTCAACCATTCTCAATGCAAAATATAAAAGAACTCTATGAATTATGTAGTAAACATGGCATACCAATAATGCTTGATGCTACTAGAGTAATTGAAAATGCTTATTTTGTTAAAACTAGAGAAAAAGGCTACGAAGATAAATCAATTGAAGAAATTGTTAAAGAAATTTGTTCTTACTGTGATGGAGCAACAATGAGCAGTAAAAAAGATCATCTTGTAAATATAGGTGGTTATTTAGCCGTAAATGACGATAATGTTGCTCAAAAAGCAAGAGAAATGGTAGTAATATACGAAGGCCTTCATACTTATGGCGGTATTTCAGGAAGAGATATGGAAGCTATGGCCAGAGGTATTGAAGAAGCTGCTCAATTTGATCATATTAGAGCAAGAATTGGCCAGGTTGAATATCTGGGTAATAAATTAATGGAAGCAGAGATTCCAATTGTGAAGCCGATCGGTGGCCATGCTATTTATCTTGATGCCAAAAAGTTTTTACCACACATACCACAAGAACATTTTCCGGCTCAGGCACTTGCTGCTGCCATTTATATTGATTCAGGTGTAAGGTCCATGGAAAGAGGTATTGTATCAGCTGGAAGAAATAAAGAAACAAATGATCACCATTATCCTAAACTTGAACTAGTCAGATTAACAATACCTAGAAGAGTTTATACACAGGCTCACATGGATGTAACGGCTGAGTCTATTGAAGCAGTGCTTGAAGAAAGAAATAAAATAAAAGGTCTAAAATTTGTATATGAACCAGAATCACTAAGGTTCTTCCAGGCTCGATTTGAGTTACTGAAATAAACTGTTTTAATATCAGGGAAATAGGAGATTTTTATGAAGTCAAAATATATTGAACCCTTCAAAATTAAAGTAGTAGAACCAATTAGCCAGATTGGTAGAAAAGAAAGAGAATTAATTTTAGAAAAAGCTGGTTATAATTTATTCAGCGTCCCTGCTGACAAGGTGATGATAGACCTACTCACTGATAGCGGCACTTCTGCCATGAGTGACAATCAATGGGCAGGGTTAATGATGGGTGATGAATCATACGCAGGAAGCAGAAACTATTATCACTTTGAAGAAACTATACAGGATATTTTTGGATATAAATATGTTATACCTACCCACCAGGGAAGAGTAGCAGAAAATATTCTATGCTCAATCAAAGTTAAAAAAGGTCATTGTATACCTAATAATATTCACTTTGATACTACAAGAGCAAATATAGAGCATGCTGGTGCTAAAGCAGTTAATTGTGTTATAGATGAAGCCTATGATACAGGTATAGAACACCCTTTTAAAGGTAACATGGATTTAAACAAGCTTGAAAAAGTTATTAATGAAGTTGGACCTGAAAATATTCCATTCTGTATGATTACAATAACAAATAATAGCGGAGGTGGCCAACCTGTATCACTTGAAAATATAAAACAAACTAAAGCCCTTGTTGATAAATATAACTTACCTTTGTTATTTGATGCCTGTAGATTCGCTGAAAATGCTTACTTCATCAAAACAAGAGAAAAAGCTTACGAAGATTGGAGCATCAAAGAAATAGCCAAAGAAATGTTTAAATATGGAAATGGCTGTACTATGAGTGCTAAAAAAGATGGTCTTGTTAATATTGGCGGCTTCCTTTGCCTTGATAATGAGCAAATGGCAGACAAAGTTAAAAACTTATTAATTCTTGTTGAAGGTTTTCCTACTTATGGTGGGTTAGCCGGTAGAGATTTAGAAGCTGTAGCAAGAGGACTTAAGGAAGTATTAGATGAAAACTACCTTAGTTTTAGAATTGGTCAAATAAAATATCTTGGAGACCTTTTAGATGAAGCTAATGTTCCATATGTGAAACCAACAGGTGGCCATGCTATTTACATTGATGTAAAAAAGTTCCTGCCAGAAATTCCTCAAAGTGAATTCCCTGCACAGGCTTTAGTATGTGAACTTTATTTAGCTGGCGGAATCAGATCAGTTGAAATAGGTAGTCTAATGTTTGGGTATAAAGATAAAGAAACAGGTGAAGATGTATACCCAAATCTGGAGCTTTTACGTTTAGCAATACCAAGAAGGGTATATACCACAGCACATATAGAATTTGTTGCTCAAACTATAATAGACGTATATAACAACAAAGAAAAAATTAAAGGCTTAAAACTTATCTATGAAGCTGATATACTCAGACATTTTACTGCAAAGCTGGCACCTATAGAAAGTTAAAAACTTATTCATAAACATTCTCAGGGCTTTCATTTTTCTCTATAGATGAAAGCTCTTTTTTTATCTGGCTTTTGTATCTGGCTAAAACACCTGCTGAAATTGTAACCATAATTAACATTATGTCCATAATATATGCAAACATCGGATAGACTATATTACTTCTTGGATCAATTACAAAAAGCTTAAATGGAACTACAATAAAACCAAAAACCATTGTCAATAAAATGGGATAAGAACTTTTCTTTGCTAACCAGTAACATATTGAAAAATATAACCCTGCAAGAACTATGAAATCTATAGAAAGAATAATAAACCAGTGCAATAAAGTTATGGTTTCATAAGTAACATACTGAGCAAAAATGTTTGCTAAAAAGCTCAATGCATAGCTACTGGCAAAATGCAAAATAAATAAAATAACTATTTGAACGGCACAAACTATTACAGCCGCTACTACCGCTATAATCCAGTTAAGTTCATCATGAGAAGAGGAGCCCCTATTTAATTGCCAACCACAATCACAATATGGGTCTTCTAACCTGTAATCAGGTATTTCATTTTTACAATCAGGACATTTTTGTGTTTTCATCAATCGGTATATTTTCAATTAAAAAATTTATTATGTAAATTTTAAACTAAATTTTGAAGTTCTCAAAAATAATTAATTGAATGTTTTCACGATTTCAAATAGTATTTTTTTTAAATTATAAGTATTTTTTATGGTGTAAAAATGAGAGTTGAAGAATTTGATTACTATTTACCTCCTGAATTAATAGCTCAGCATCCTTCTAATAAGAGAGAAGCCTCTAAAATGATGGTATTACACCGACATAGTAATGAAATAGAACACAAAAACTTCCATAATATTGAAGATTTAATAACACCCGATGATCTAATAGTTATTAACAATACAAAAGTAATACCCGCCAGAATATTTGGCAAAAAAGAAACTGGTGCAAATATTGAGATTTTTTTAATACATCAAATTGAAAAAAACATATGGGAATGCCTATTAAGACCGCAAAAAAGAGTTAAAGCAGGTATAAATATCATATTGAAAGATAATAGCAATATAAAAGTTCTGGACAAAAGTGCAAATGATAAATGGATAATAAAAGTAGCTGACAACTTTGAAATAAATATAAATTCTGTAGGAAATATGCCCCTACCCCCATATATAAAACGAGAACAGGATAACGTTTTTGAGTCATCTGACAGAGAAAGATACCAGACAATATATGCAAAAATTCCCGGAGCTATAGCTGCCCCTACTGCCGGACTACACTTTACACCTGAAATAATTGACCGGTTGAAAAGCAATGGATCAAAAATAGCCGAAATAACACTACATGTAGGGTTAGGAACGTTTAAACCTGTTAAAACAGAAAATATAGAGGATCATATAATGCATAAAGAGCTTTATAGCATAACTGAAGATACTGCAGAGCTTATAAATGAATACAAAGCTGAAAGAAAAAGGGTTATATCTGTAGGAACTACCACAATAAGAACACTAGAATCTGTTGCACAATTAAATAATGGTAATATTAAAGCTTGCTCAGGATGGAGTAATCTTTTTATATATCCCGGGTTTGATTTTAAGATTACTGATGCGTGTATAACAAATTTTCATCTTCCAAAATCAACTCTTATAATGCTTGTAAGTGCACTAGCAGGCAAAGATTTTATTTTTCATGCTTATAACGAAGCAATTATAAATAATTACAGGTTCTACAGCTACGGAGACTGCATGTTTATAAGCTAAAAAAAAGTGGGCTAACGCCCAATCGCAAGCACACATCAAAAGTCGGTTATTTGGGAAAGATTAAGGGTACACATAAGGGAAAAAATATTAGAAAACGATAACTAATTCTCCTTGTACTCTTAATGATAATTTAATTTTGAACAATATTTAATTATAAGTAGGTATGAAAAATCTTCAACTTTAGTATAATATTTCTAGAAAAATAAGATTAATAGTTATTCTCAATTAATATCACATCCGCATTTAGCTATCATAAAGTAGTTAACTCTTTTTCGAATTTACTTCAGGTTTTTTATACTTATCCTTGAAAGTAATCTATAGATTCCAGATTATAGAGGCAGGGTGTTTTTGCCTTCGCAGCAGGCAAAAATACCCTATAATAATTTAAAGCCATATATCGCTTACTTCCTTGGATTGGTATAAAGTGCATTAATCTAGAAACAACCCAATAAAATACCCTAAAATCAACAGGCTTTTAAATCAAAATATCATTATAAACAATAGTTATAATATTAACAAATTTTTATAACTGGTTAACTATCTAAGCCAAGAATATGAAGGAGAAATTATAAATAATTCATTATAATAAGTTTTTTTCGAAGGCAAATATACCCCCTGAGCCCTTAATAACATCTTTTGAAGCTTAATTAATTCTTTTAACCTTTCTCTTAGTTCTTTATATTTTTTCTTGCACTCTTTAGACCACTCTTCATAGGCACAACCTGGAGCAATAGCAAGAAAAGGAGTATCTGGATAGGTTCTACATAGCAAAGGCCTATCTTCATAAACCAAACACCTGTTTTTACCCTCAAGATACCTGCACTTATAAAAAACAACCTGAGTAGTGCTTTTATATTTTTTTGACCTGGAAGCGACAGACAAAACCCTTTCAACAAGCTCAGGATTCACCTCTTTAGCATGTTCTAAAGATTCATAGGGTTGAAATAAACATAAAAAATCTCTTGCAAAGGAGTCTCCTTTTGCAGCCCTTTTTAATAGTTCAATAGCCGGCTCAGAAGGCGATGCCATTCGACAACATTGACCTGTCATATTACATTCCGGAAATTTTATTCCTAAATATTTCTCCCATTTATTCATATAAAAATTATACCAGCTTAAACTCACTTAAGTTGATATTTATAAGTATTTTAAAAGTTTCTTAAAAAAGCTTAATATGTATTATACTGTTGAATTTGGCTGGAACTAACTTTAATAAAATCAGGTATTATAGTTATATCAGTCCCACCTGGCACTGGTATACGTGTTCCGGCAAGAATAGGCCTGTAACCATATACTACCTGAACCACTACTCCATTTGCCGTAGGATTTCTATAGTCAATTGTTATCTGCATATCTCCAGGGTTATTAGCTGCTGGAGACTGGTATAAAGCGTATGGAGCAGTACCATCCTGAACTGTAACGTTGCCTGATGTAACGGTAGGAAGACCAGCCATTGCAAGCCTATTATTAATAGCATCAATAGAAGCTGTTACAGGCTCATTAACTGGAGTTCCATAGTTGTCAACTGTACTTGCAGCAACGTTAGATCCCTCAAGTGCTACTGATTCAATCGTCTGAAAAGTTCTCCAGTACAAGCCTAACTGCATTATACCTAATATTAATACTACCAATAACGGCAAAACTACAACTAATTCAACCAGGTTTTGACCTTTAAATCTTCTATAATTATTTTTCACGAAACTCTCCAATCTCATATCACATCATAAATAATCGAGTACTCTAACCTCTTTTGTTTATATCGGTAGAGAGTTCAGGAAACTTTACTCACTACATGGCAAAAGAGAAAATTTAGTAATAAAAATTTATATAGATAAACATGCTAAATCTTTATTTCAAATGAATAACTAACCAACAAGATTTTTCTGACACTCAATTTAGATTCTAAAATATAGTCTAAAAGCATTTTTTAGTGCATTAATAGAGTGTTTTCAATGAAATAGATTAGCATAAAAGTAAATTAAAAAAATTTTCTTCAGACAAGCTACTTATCATGGCAAAACAACTGAATTAATTTTCAAAATAAAACTTGTAGTAAAAAAAATATAATAGTATGATAAACTGTAAGTTAACGAAACTTAAACATTCTTAACAAAAAGTGAATTTTGACTCGGTTTAATAGAAACAGGTTAAAGTAAACTTTTTTCAGTTATGTAGACCAAAAAGGGCATTATGAAGGTTTGATATTAAGGGTATAGAAAATATGGTACAAAATGCAGATATACAAAACGAAAACGTTGAGCACGAAAAAATATTAGTTGTTGATGACGAAGCTAGTATTCGGAGAATCCTTGAAACCAGACTTAAAATGGTTGGATATGAGGTTGCTACTGCTGCTGATGGAGAAGAAGCTTTAGAGTTATTCAGCAAATTTAACCCTGACTTAATTATTCTTGATGTAATGATGCCTAAATTAGATGGTTATGGCGTTACAAGAGAGATTAGAAGAACATCAGATACCCCGATAATCATTTTAACTGCACTCGGTGATGTATCCGAGAGAATTACAGGTCTCGAACTAGGAGCTGATGATTATGTTATTAAACCTTTCAGCCCTAAAGAGCTAGAGGCAAGAGTTAAAGCTGTTCTCAGGAGAACTACTAGCAGAGAAACTACCGGTGGTGGAAAAGTTACAAAAAATATTATAACCACAGGTACTCTTAGAATCGATATCAACCGCAGACAAGTTTATCGTAAGAATGAAAGAATTAGGCTTACCGGAATGGAGTTCAGTTTACTTGAGTTATTAGTAAGCAATTCCGGGCAACCATTCTCTCGTAGTGAAATATTACAACATGTTTGGTCTTATCCACCAGATCATAGAATAGACACCAGGGTTGTTGATGTTCACATTAGTAGATTAAGATCAAAACTTGAAGTTGATCCTTCTAATCCTGAACTTATTTTAACTGCACGTGGCATAGGATACATGTTCCAGAGAATTAATTAATTCTTTCACTGACTGTATTAATGTTAAACATTCTAACATTGTTAGGTATTCTTAACTTGTTAAAAATTTTGTAAATAGTATACTACTAACATAAGGTAGTATTTTGGGGTATCTTACTATGGATGATTTATTAAACAAATTAAAGGATTTAGGATTCAATACCTATGAGGCAAAAGTATATCTGTCACTTTTAAGACACCACCCTGCAACAGGATACGAGGTAAGCAAAGAGTCTGGCGTTCCTCAAGCAAGGGCGTATGATACCCTTAAGGTTCTTGAAAGCAGAAAAGTAGTAGTACCAACAGGAAATAAACCGGTAACATATATTCCTATCAATCCTGATGAACTACTTGATAGATGCGAAAAATCTTACTTATCATCTCTTGATTTTTTAAGAACAAACCTGCCAAATATAGCACCAGATTTTGTCGAACCAGTTCTTAACATAAGAGGATCTAAAGGAATTTTTGAGTATGCCATTGACATAATTAACTCAGCACACAAAGAAATCTTCCTTGAACTATGGAGAGAAGACATAGAAATGCTAAAACCTCACCTTGCTGAGGCTAACTCCAATGGAGTAGAAATAAAAATAGTAGCTTATGATAATATTGAACTCGATTTTGGAACCGTTTATCAGCACGCACTCGGAAAAAAGATTGAAGATGAGCTGGGCGGACGATGGATTATAATGGCAGTAGACAACTCTCATGGCATAGCTGGAACTGTTTCTGATAACAAAACAGTACCTCAAGCTGTTTGCACAAGGCACCCAGGAATTGTCTTGATCATTAAAGAAGTAGTAGTGCACGATATTTATCTACTTGAAGTTGAAAAACATCTTGGAAAAGAAATGACCGATATATTCGGAGAAAACCTGATTAAACTAAGAGAAAGTGTTTTAGGAAAAGATTTCAGTTTAAGCTTCCACTAAAAATGAATAACGAAGACTCATATAGCTATTTATTAGATAGGGGAGACCTGTACTCCAGCCAGGGAGACTATCAAAATGCCCTGTCTGACTACTTTTGTATTGTTAAAACATTCCCATTCAACTCTCTAGCCTGGACAAGGATAGCAGAAACACAGGCTAAACTTGGATTAAAAGAAGATGCTATAAAGTCGTATTCTAAAGCACTGGAAATTGAACCTCATAATGGTGCCATTCACTATAATTATGGCAATTATTTACTTGATCTTGGCAAATTTGAATCAGCTATAAACCACTATAAAAAAGTCATAGAATATGACAAAAGTTTGGTTTTAGCTCATTTCAATATGGGTATAGCATATTCCAAAATAAATAACGCTGATAAAGCCCTGGATTGTTATGAATGTTTTATAAAGATTAACCCGGATGATGCAGATGCTTATTATCATAAAGGAACTGTACTATCTGAAATTGAAAAGCACAGTGAAGCTATTGAATGTTATAACATATGCATAAGTATAAACCCTAAACATTCGGCTGCCTGGGTTAATCTAGCGGTATCTCTAGATAAGACAGGGAAGCCTGAACAATCTTTAAAAGCATATGAAAGAGCTATTGAAATTAGTCCTGGAAATCCAACTCTTTATGATAACTGTGGCAACACATTTTTATCATTAAACAATCTTGATAGAGCATTAGATTATTTTAACAAAGCAAATTCTATGAACCCCACAGATGCTTATCCTTATTATAATAGAGCATGCACATATGCAAGAATGAATGATCTTGAAAAAGCTATAAATGACCTTAAAAAAGCTATTGAATTAGAGCCAGAGTTCAAGAATTACGCAAAAACAGACTCCGATTTTGATAATATTAAAGACTTTAAAGACTTTAAAGACTTAATTTACTAATAGCTTATACTACAAAACGCTCAAGCATCTCACAAATATAATATATAGTATCCAGATTCATCTTAGTATTTATAGGTAAACTAATACCATATTTGTAAGTATACTCAGCAACAGGATAGTTATGCCCTATCCCTTCAATACTGCAATACATTGGTTGTTGATGTATACAGTATGTACCAATAGTCGTAGGGATTTCCCGTTCACCAAGCTTACGTTTTATGTGCTCTGTATCAAGTGTAACATCTAGTTTAATCACATAATTTCCAAAGTTCTGAGTATAATCCTTTGGTTCTCTTGGTGGAGTAACATTTGGCATTTCTTCAATAATTCTATTATATTCAAGGCCAAGCTTGCGCCTTTTTTCCAGAATACCATTAAGCTTATCTAGCTGTGCAAGGCCAACAGCGGCATGTATTTCACTCATTCGGTAATTATATCCAACTCCCATAAAAATAGCTGGCTGATCTTTTCCTTCTTTATGCATGGCATGGTTTCTAAAAAGTCTAATTCTATCAGCTATTCCCTGGTTATCCGTAGCAACTATACCACCCTCTCCACAGGTTATAACCCTTCGCTCATTAAAACTAAAGACCGCTATTTCTGATTTTGCTCCACAAGGCTGGCCTTTATAAGTAGAGCCAAAAGCATACGAAGCATCCTGTATAACAACAAGGTTATACTTTGATGCAATTTGAGTTATTTTATCAATATCGCAGGGCAAACCAAAAAGATCAACAGGTATAATAGCTTTTGTTTTAGAGGTTATCTTTTGCTCAATACCAATAGGATCAAGGTTAAGTGTATTAATATTAATATCAACAAGAACCGGTTTAGCTTTAACAAACAATAAAGCATTAACAGTAGCAGGAAAAGCCATTGCAGGAACTATCACCTCATCATCTTCTCCAATGCCTGCAGCCAGAACAGCCAGATGAAGTGCGGCAGAACCCGTTGAAACCGCTATAGCATGTTTTTTACCGATATAACTTGCTATTTTATCTTCAAATTCTTTTACCTTCAAATCGTTAGTAAGTATACCATAATCCAAAACTTCTTTAATAAGATTCAACTCTTTATCATCTATTTCTGGCATTATTAATCTCATTGACTTACTCCTGAAAGTGTTTTAACACGCAACTTGCCAGAGTAATTAATAATTCTGAATTAAAGCAAGTTTTCGTTTCGTTCTCTGAATTTGTCTTTCTATAAAAAGCTTTATAGCCAATTGAATAATTGTCAAAGTATAAGGTAAAGGTCTTATACCAGATGTTTCTGTATTATAGATTGCTTTTACTGGTACATCTACAACCCTGGCATAAATCATTCCAAGCCGCGCTAAAAAGTCTGTAGGATAACCATAGCCAAAATACAGATTATTTAAATCAAGTTTCAACAATGTATCTTTATCAATTGCTGTATAACCACATTGTGTATCAAAAATATGATAATATCCTGAAGCAATACAGGAAATTATTGAAAAACAAAAATTACCAAATACACGCAATTTTGGCATTATCAGAATACAATCCTTAGAGATAAACCTGTTTCCTTTAGAATAATTGGCTTTGCCTTCAATAATAGGTGCTAATATATTTAAAAGGTCACCAGGACACATTTGCCCATCTCCTGCCATGACAGCAACAATATCGCAATTTAATAATAATGCTTCTTTATATCCAGATACTATAGCTCTTCCAGCTCCATAATTTTTATTATGTGTTAATAATATCAAACCTGATCTATCTATTTCCCTAACATTAGTAGACGTATTGTCTTCAGATGAATCATCAACAACTATAATATAATCAACATAAGCAGGTATACCCTCAATTGTAGAAGTTATTAATAACCCTTCATTATAAGCAGGTATAACAACCGCTATTTTGTGATTATTAATCAATATTTGATTTCCATAACAAGATTTATAACTGATTAACTATTAATGTTAGTTAAGCTTAAGAGTTATTATAATTGAAAACAAAACCAAAAGTATAAATTCTAAATTAAACTGATATGATTACTTAATAAAAATGCCCATGGCTTTTATATCTTTGGTATATTATTCTTGCTGGAAAATACTAAACAATGAGGATAAATAAATGGAAGTTTGTGTAACTGGTACAGGTTATGTGGGATTGGTAACAGGCGTATGCCTTGCTTATTTAGGCAATAATGTTAATTGTGTTGATATAGATGCAAAGAAAGTAGAGAAATTACAACAAGGAATACCTACTTTTTATGAACCAGGCCTAGAAGAACTTCTAAAAATATGTATTAAAAGTGGCAACATTAAGTTTACTACAGATACTATAAGTGCCGTTAAAAAATCTGAAGTAGTATTTATAGCTGTTGGCACACCACCATTAGAAGATGGTGAACCTAATCTAGAATACGTTAAAAATGTTTCATATGCTATTGGCGAGGCTTTAGATACTGATAGAGTAAGAATAATTATTAACAAATCAACTGTTCCAATAGGCTCAGGGAACTGGGTTGAAATGCTTGTAAACGAAGGGGTGAGAAAAGCTCATGAAAAGTGCAGCAAAGAAAACAATATAAATAGCTGTTGCAATCCTGGTTTTCTTGTAGCGAGTAATCCCGAGTTCTTGAGAGAAGGTAGTGCTATATATGACACACTTTATCCAGATAGAGTTGTAATTGGCACCAGTGATGAAAGAGCTGTAATTATTCTAAATAAACTATATGAACCAATATTACAGCAGAATTTTACACCACCTATAAAAGAACTTGTTGCTCCAGCTGGCATTAACGCTGTACCACTTGTTGTTACAGACATCACAAGCGCAGAAATGATAAAATATGCCTCTAATGCTTTTCTAGCAACAAAAATTAGCTTCATTAATGAAGTTGCAAATATTTGTGAAAGCGTAGGAGCAGATATAGAACAGGTAGCAAAAGGCATTGGACTGGACTCCAGAATAGGCGGTAAATTTCTTAAAGCAGGTATTGGATGGGGAGGTAGCTGTTTTGGCAAAGACCTTAACGCTATTATAAGCATTGCAAAAGAATATGATTTTCACCCAGAACTGCTTCAATCCACTATCAACGTCAACATGAAACAAAGACAAACCATTGTTAAAAAGCTACAACAAGCTCTAAAAATAATTAAAGGCAGAACCATAGGGGTTTTAGGCCTATCGTTCAAGCCTAACACTGACGACCTAAGGGATGCACCTAGCTTGACAATAATACGACAACTGATAAAAATGGGTGCCCGGGTAAAGGCTTATGATCCAATTGCAATGCCTAACTGTAAAGAACAAAATCCCGAACTTGAATTAACATATGAAAATAACATAATGGATCTTGCGAAAGATTGTGAAGCTATCATAATCGTTACTGAATGGGATGAGTTCAAGTATATGAACTTGATTGAAGTCAAAGAAGTGATGGCTATACCAATAATAATAGATGCTAGAAATATTATTGACCCTAAGACAGCAAAAGAAAAAGGTATTTTACATTATACCGTAGGCAGAAGTACCGAAATGGAAAGAATTGGAGCAGGAATAGGATTTTAAAATGAATATATTAATAACAGGCGGAGCAGGATTCTTAGGCTCACACTTATGTGACAAACTAATAGAAGAAGGTCATAAAGTGTATGTTTTAGATAATCTTATTACAGGTATGATTGAAAACCTGGAAATTCATAGATCAAATAGAAATTTTGAATTTATCTACCATGATGTAAGCAGGTATATTTATGTTTCTCAAAAGCTAGATTGGGTTATACATTTTGCTTCCCCGGCAAGCCCTATTGATTATCTTAATTACCCGATACAAACACTTAAGGTTGGATCACTAGGAACTCACAATGCACTTGGGCTAGCAATGAATAAGCATTCTAAATTTTTATTTGCATCAACATCAGAAGTTTATGGAGATCCACTAATTAATCCACAGCCAGAAAGCTACTGGGGCAATGTTAACCCTATTGGCCCAAGAGGCTGTTATGATGAATCCAAACGATTCGGTGAAGCATTAACTACTGCATATCACAATGAACACGGGCTCAATACCAGAATTGCAAGAATCTTTAATACTCATGGCGAAAGAATGAGACCAGATGATGGGCGGGTCGTTTCAACATTTATTAATCAAGCACTTAAAAATGAGCCTCTATCAGTTTTTGGCGATGGTTCTCAAACCAGAAGTATACAATATGTTTCAGATCTTATAGAAGGCATATTTGCCCTGATGAACTCTGATATCAATACTCCTGTCAACATTGGTAACCCACAAGAAATTTCTATTTTGGATTTAGCCAAATTAATTATAAAATTAAGTAATAGTAAAAGTGATATCATTTTCAAACCACTGCCTGAAGATGATCCTAAAGTCCGGAGACCTGATATTTCTTTTGCCAAACAACATTTAAATTGGGAACCTGTTGTAGGGCTAGAAGAAGGGCTGTTAAAGTCTATAAACTGGTATATTGAGTATGCAAAAAGAACTAACGTTTCCAAAATGGATTAATCATAAAACTTTCGGAATATTTATTAGTATATTATTCTTGATACTTATCTTTTACAATATAAATATTAACCAGTTTATATCTTCAATAAAATCTTTCAATATTAAATATGCCTTACCTGCAATAATAATATATGCATTATCATATATTATTAGAACTTTCAGGTGGAGACAACTACTTTCTGTCTCAAAGAAAATAAGTTTTCTCGGAGTACTTAAAGCTTTATACATAGGATATATGGCAAATACCCTTTTACCAGCCAGAATGGGGGAGTTATATAGAGCCCATATTATAGGCACTGAGCAAAAGATAACTCGTAGTGGGGCTTTAGGTTCTATTGTTGCCGAGAGAATCTTTGATGGATTAACACTGGTTAGTCTAATGATTATACTTATCATGTTCTTTTATAAATCTCCGCTATTGGTACACATATGTATTGTTACCAGCCTGATATTCTTGACAGGCCTGGCAGTTATTGTTTTCATATCAAGATCTGAAAACCTAAATTATAGTTTTATAACTGGCATTTTAAAGGCTTTACCTGAATTTTTACAAAATAAAATTGAAAAAATACTAAAATCATTCATTGTTGGCTTAGGTGTCATAACATCTTTCAGGAGTTTATTATTTATTGTATTCACCAGCATATGTGCCTGGTTTCTAGAGTGGACTACAATATTTTGTATTATAAGTGGGTTTGACATCCCAACAAAAGTTACACCTTTAACTGTAGCCTTCTTAATTGTACTTGTAGCATTCAGTACAATGATACCATCAGGACCTGCTTTTATAGGACCCTATCAATACGCTTTTATATTAGCCTTAGATTTGTCAGCTGTTCCGAAAGATACCGCTTTAGCAATAGCTATTGCAACTCAATTCATTATGATTGGCCCTGTAGTATTGATTGGTTTAATTCTATCATGGCACAGCCATCTTTCTTTAAAGGAACTACCAGAAGAAAGTCAATCAGAAACAACTTAATAGAGGTATTTTATGAATATAAATAAGCTTAGTATTTTAATACCAATCTACAATGAAATAAAGTTCTTAGAAGAAGTCCTTAAAAAAGTAGAAAGCGTAGATATTGGTAATATTGTAAAAGAAATCGTACTGGTTGACGATGGTTCAACAGATGGAACTAGAGATTTATTAAACAAATTAGAAGATACAGAAAAATACAAAATCTATTATCATGGCCATAACATGGGAAAAGGAGCTGCCTTAAGAACAGGTTTGCACTATACAACAGGTGACATAATATTAATTCAGGATGCTGACCTTGAATATGACCCATCTGAATACAATAAACTACTAGAACCATTTAAAAACAATACGGCTGATATCGTATACGGTTCACGATTTGCTTCTGAAGAAAGTAAAAAGAACTTTTTACTTCTAAGTTTTATGGCTAACAAGCTTCTAACTTTTTTAACCAACCTTTTATATGGTGCTTCTATAACTGATATGGAAACCTGTTATAAAGTTTTCAGGGCAGATGTAATTAAAAGCTTTGTCATTAAATCTAACAAATTTGACTTTGAGCCTGAAATTTCCGCCAAAATAATGAAAAGAAAATATAAAATAATTGAAATACCTATCTCTTATAAGGGCAGAGACTATGAAGAAGGTAAAAAGATAACCTGGAAAGATGGACTTCAGGCTATATGGACTTTATTTAAATATCGTTTTGAAGACTAAATATTTATCAGTATTTATTTTTGAGCAGTATATGGGTACCATTGATTTACCCAGTCACTCATATGCTCAATAACAACTTTAAACCGCTCGCCTTTTTCAGTTAAAGAATATTCCACTTTGGGTGGTATAGTTGAGAATTGTTTTCTTGTAATAATGTCATACTTCTCCAGGTGTTTCAGTCTTGCAGATAGCGTTCTTGGTGAAATTCCTTTAATTGACTGCTCTAGTTCTATGAATCTTTGCTTACCATACTGTGCAAGATTTAAAACTATTAAAACAGAGTATTTGTCCCCTATTAATTCCATTGCCCTTTCTATAGGGCATTCTATTAGTGAAAGTTTTTCTATATCTGGAGAAAGTTTAACGTTTTCTAAAGTCGTAGTACTATTGTTCAATTTCCAATTACCACTCTTTTTATACTAACTTCATTTTTTATAGTAGATCAGTTTTAGTTAAAAAGCAAGATACTCAATTATATGATTCAGTCTATTTTATCTTTCCTGCTCTCCTTTACTAAAACTTTAAGATTTTCTTCTATATCTACAAGTATATTTATAATACCAGGAAGTATAAAGCACACAAATGAAAGCGCAAATAGCATTGAGGCATCTACTACTGACTTAAAAATATCTATAGTATAGTTTTTATAGATAAGCATAATACCATAAATTATAAATATAACAGCAAAAAACCAAAAACTATATGAAAGGATAACAAGCATACCATGCTTTTTTTCGGTTGTATCGTCATACAATATAGCTGATTCTAATATAGGGGAACGTAACTTGTATGACCTTTTAGTTGTATCAGATGGCACATTAGAAGTTGAACTCTGTATTAAACCATATCCACACTCATTACAAAACTTACTATTTGAGCTTACAGGTGCATTACAAGAAGGACATCTTTCCATTGATTTTACTCCCTTTATTAAAGGATAATGATATAACAAAAATTTCTAAAAAAATACTTATCAAAACTGGTAAAATATCAATATGTCAAAAATTATTTTAGTAGATAACAACTTAAAAAGAGCTGATAAAATTCATAATCTCCTGGCTGAGTTTGGCTACGAAGTGCTATTAGCCAAAAACGGCGATGAAGCAATTGCACTAACTAACGAAAATTTACCTGATATAGTGCTAATAGACGCCACAGTAGTCAAGGATAACCTATCAAATATATGCAAAAACTTGAAATTCTATACTCAAACTAATGACATACAAATATTATTACTTACAGATAAAGACTCCTCTCCTGATGAGATATTAGCCGGTGCAGATGGTTACATAACCAAGCCTTTTAGTGATAGTATTTTGATTGCTACAATCAATGCACATCTGCGTATTAAAAAATTATTAGATATTCTATATACCAACAATAGTGAATTAGCTAAGAGTTTATACCAGCTAAATGTATTATACAATACTTCTTCACAGTTTGCCGGCACATTAGATAAAAATAAACTCCTAAAAATAATGAACACTGGACTTGAAAAAAGCCTTAAGCACTCTTTATGCTGCACACTAGTGCTTGATGAAGGAAAACCTCTTCTTATTATAAATTCTTCAAAAAGTATTACTGAAGAATTACTTGAAAAACTTAAAGAAAGAATTCTCACAAACTATCTTGAAAACACAGGAGAAGATCGAGACGATTTAACACCCGAGGATTTAGAAGTTGAAATAAACATAAGAAAATCAGATGAAACGTTAACTCTTGACATATTAGATAAAGACTACCTGTTCTCATCTATAAACGTTGCAGATAACCCATTTGGAGCCGTTGAAATTATTAGAGAAACAGAATTTACCGGCGAAGATATAACCTGCTTTCAGACCGTTGTTAAACAGGTTTCTTTACCTTTAGAGAGTGCTATTCTTTACGAAGAAATCAAAGAAAAAAATATAAAACTGGAGAAACTAGAAAAATTAAAATCTGAATTCATTTCAATAGTCTCTCATGAACTTAGAACACCACTTACAGCAATCAAAAGCTCTATAGATATTATCTTAACAAAAAAAGGCGGAGATATAACATCTATACAGGAAAAATTTCTCTCTAATGCCAAAAGAAACGTTGATAGGTTATCAAGTATTATAAATGACTTACTTGACCTTTCTAAAATTGAAGCTGGCAAAATGGATTATAAATTTGCAGAACTGGATATTGCCGAGCCACTAAATATGGTTATATCAACTTTTAAACCAGTAGCAGATCCTAAAAATATCTTTATTGAAACAAATATTCCAGAGAATAACTTCCCAAAAATCTATGGAGACTGCACTAAGTTAGAACAAATTTTTGCCAATCTTGTTTCAAACGCAATAAAATTCACCCACAGTGGAGGAAAGATTAAAGTAACACTTGAGTTAGTTGACGCATCCAATCTGGATGACACACTTTTCTATAAAGATCCAGCTTCTATAAACATCAAAGCAGGTCAGAAAATTAAAGGTGAGTATCTTAAGATAGCAATAGAAGATACGGGTGTAGGCATAGCAAAAGAAGATATTCATAAAGTATTCGACAAGTTCCAACAGATTGAAAGCTCCCTTAGCCGTGAAGTAGGTGGAACAGGCCTAGGCCTGGCCATAACCAAACAGCTCGTAGATGCTCATAGAGGAGAAATATGGGTTGAAAGTGAGTTAAATAAGGGCAGTAAATTCTGCTTAATATTACCTACAGCAAGACAGGAAAGTATTTTCTTATTAGAACTTGATAGTAAACTCCAGCAATCCAAGCAAAACCACTCCTGCCTTGCTTTAATTTCTATAAAAAACAATAATGAATACTCCAAAGACGTTATGGAAGAAGTTTCAAATAAAATTGTAAATATTTTTAGAAAAGATGATAAATCAAAGTTTTTAATCGAAGATAATATAATCAAAATAGTTCTTTCAAATACTGATAAATTTGCTGCAAAAAACGTAGTAAAAAGAATCAAGAAGCAATTTTCGAAAGATATGTGTGAAAGTAATCAATCTAACTTAACCTTAGGAATTGCTATTTATCCTGATGACGCTATTGTAAGTGAAGAACTTATTGAATTAAGCCTTAAAAGCACAATACCAATTCTAAAATGCTAATTTAAAGTAAATAGTAAGCTGTATTGAGGGTCAACAATGAGCAAAAAAGTATTAATAGTTGATGACGAAAAGGATATCGTAGAAACACTGCAATTCATTCTTGAAAGTGAAGGTTTAGAGTGTGTTGTTGCATATGACGGTGAAGAAGCCTTAAGTTTAGCCAAAACCCAGAACCCTGACTTAATTGTTCTTGACGTAATGTTACCTAAAATCAACGGATATAAGGTTTGCAGGCTTTTAAAATTCGATGCAAAATACAAGCATATTCCTATTTTAATGGTTACAGCAAGAACTCAGGAAGAAGATAAAATCATTGGAGAAGAAACAGGCGCCAACGAGTACATTACAAAGCCTTTTGATATTGAAACTATAACAAAGTTAGTTAAAAAGTACCTAGAGTTAACATAGGTTATGGATTATAAAATAACAAACAAGGCCATAGATAAACTCAAATATGACCTGGTTAGAGAAGGTTTATTAGATTATAACCAGCTCGTTGATGCCATTGACCTTTCAAGAAACGAACAAACAAACCTAGGGCAAATTCTTATTCAAAATAATATTATAAATGAAGAGAAATTACTTAATTTTCTGGAGAAAAAACTTCATATCCCATACGTTAATCTTGATGAATACACTATAGATTCCAGCTCCATAGGGCTAATAAGCTCTGAAGAGGCCACTAAATACAGGATAATACCGCTATTTAAGATTGAAGACACTCTAACCATTGCCATGTCAGATCCTTTAGATTTATTTGCCTTAAATAATCTTGATATAAGTTCAAACTATAAGGTTGAACCAGTTATTTGCTCAGAAAGAAGCATTTCACACGCAATAAACTATTATTATAAAACTAAGTCTGCTAACTCTGACAATATAGAACCAACTAAAAAAGGGCCGGAAAAACCCAAATTTGACTGGCAGAGTGAGCTTAATGATGACAATACAGACGAAGTAAATGTATATAGACTTGTAAGAGCCATAATTTATCAGGCTATACATGAGAATGCCTCCGAAATACACATGGACCCGCAACAGGATGAAATGATTGTAAGATTTCGCATTGACGGACTTTTGTATAGCAGGGGCAGCCTCCCAATTTTACTGGCTCCCGAGCCCATTTCAAGAATCAAGTCTGCCGCAGGCCTTGATATAAATGAAGAATATTTACCGCAGCATGGCAGATTAGAAGTAAATATTGGTAAAGATATTATCAATGCAAGAGTATCTACTTATCCGATAAACTATGGAGAAAAAATTGTTATTAAAATTTTTCCTAAAGCACCTAATATCGAATTACTTGGATTATATAACGATCAATTAAAGTTATTAAAAAGTGGAATATCAAAAGAAAATGGTCTTGTAATTGCTGCAGGGCCACTTGGATCAGGACAAACTACAACAATGTACTCTATACTGGAGTCTATCAATTCTGAACAGAAAAATATAATGACAATTGAATCTCCCATCAGGTACAACATAGATAAAATTAATCAAAGTCAGCTTAGCATATCTAAAAGTTTTGATATTGAAACAGCTTTAAAAAATGTTTTTCTTCAAGAACCTGATATTTTATACATAGATGAAATAACAAACCTTGATAATCTTGATTTAATAGTAAAATCGATTTTATCAGGTCAGCTTATTATCACATCAATAATAGCTGATAGTGCTACAAATATTCTTTACCGCCTTTTAGAATATGGTATTGAGCCCAAGCTCATTTGTAAAATTGTTAATGCAACATTTGATCAAAAATTAATCAGAAAACTTTGCAATAAATGTAAAATTGAACATAAAATAGATAATAGGTTAATCGAAAAATACAACCTTCCTGAAAATATTACATATTTTAAAGAAAAAGGCTGCAAAGACTGCAATTCTACTGGATTCAAAAGCAGAACTGGTATTTTTGAAGTCTTTTATATGGACGATACAACTATCAATCTATTTAATGACGGCATACCAGAAGATGAACTAAATACATTTCTGAAGAGTTCTGGCCATAAAACACTGCTTGATATTGCGTTAAATAAAGTTATATCAGGATTTACTAGCTTTACAGAAATACAAAAAGTATTTAAGTTGTAATTACATGTTTAAAACTTTAAAAATAATAATTAAATTAAGCTATATTGCACTATCTGCCCTGTTTATAACAAGGTTATTTTTAAAGTTCAATGGAATTCATACTGGAGTTCCTGACTATGCTTACATTTCAAAACCTGTGTATTTCTTAACTGACATAATTAACTTTCCTGTTTCTTTCGTTTTTAACTCAATAAATCCCTTTTTACCAGAATCAATTCAAGCATATTTCCCTGAATTTTTCATCAGACAGACAGGTGGATTATTGGAATTCTCAAGTCTGACAACTCTTGCACTATGCGTGCTAATTGGTTGTATTCTTGAATATTACGTAACAAAATTAATTGATTACGAAAACGCATTTATAAGCATTGGTAAAAATGCTAAATCTTATAAACATCAAAAAGCCCACAGGCTTACAGCAGATAATTCATCTGGTTCAAGCAGTAAAACAAGCCATGACAAAAGTGATATTACCTCTAAAGATAGGGTAAAAAGAAATATTGAAAATCTTAAAAAAGAAATTGTAAATGAAAAAGCCTCTAAGCGTAAAGATAATGCTTTAAAAGAAGCTTATAATTTAATAATTAAACGTTTAGATAGAGAAAAAGCTGAACTGGTGAACAAAAATATCCAGCTGGAAAAAGAAATAATTACTGACACTTTAACAAAACTGAGAACACGTAAATATATGAATGAAAGGCTTAAAAACGAGTTTAGCTTTGCAAAACTTAGAAACCACTATTTATCTGTGATAATGCTTGACATTGATCACTTTAAAAATATCAATGACACACTGGGGCATCAAATAGGTGATCAGGTATTACAGCAGGTTTCAAATATTATTCTTGACGCATGCACTAAGAACATTGTTGCTGCTAGATATGGTGGTGAAGAAATAGTTATTATCGGAACTAAACTAAGTTCAGAACAGGCTAAAAACCTTGCTGAATCAATTAGAAGGAAAATTGAATCAAGAGTCAGGGCAGGAAGCAATGAAAACATTAAATCCATTACAATATCTGCTGGCGTAGCAACATTAAAATCAAAAGATAACATTAATTCGCCTGAAGAATTAATTGAAAGGGCAGATATAGCATTATATGAAGCTAAAAATGATGGCAGAAACAATGTTAAGGTCTATCAAAACTAAGTGCTTATTGATTTAGCAAGATTCAATTTTTCAATTACCTTTTTAACTTCTTCCCTGTCATCAAAATGAATTGTTCTATCAGCTAATATCTGGTAATCTTCATGACCTTTGCCAGCAACTACAATTACATCATCAGGTTTTGCAGATTTAATAGCCATTTCAATCGCCAGTGCTCTATCTATTTCAACCTTAACATGACTTGAACCCAGACTTTTAATGCCTGTTAATATGTCTGTTATAATTTGTTGAGGGTCTTCCGTTCTTGGATTATCAGAGGTAACAATAATTTTATCTGAAAGATCCTCGACTATTTTAGCCATTTTAGGACGTTTTGTAGGATCTCTATCCCCACCACAACCAAATAATGTTATTAATTCTCCACCATCTGGTACTAGTTTTCTTGCTGCTGTTAGCACATTAGATAACCCATCTGGTGTATGTGCGTAGTCTACTATTATTAAAGGATTGCTTGATACAGTTTCAAACCTGCCAGGTATATTCTCAATTTCTTCAAGCGCTTCACATATTATCTCAGGTGGAACTTTTTCAGCTATAGAAACACTTATTGCAGATAAAGCATTATAAACACTAAATAGTCCTTTTAATTTTAAGTTTACTTTAAATGTTTTTTCAGGTGCAACACAGGTAAAAACTGTCCCATTGACAGAATATTCAATATCAACAGCTTGAATATCAGCATCAGAAGCTAAACCATAAGTCAATTTAGTTATGTTATCAGGTATTATTTCAAGAAATTTTCCGGCATAATTATCATCAATATTAATAATAGCAGTTTTATTCTCTAACTCAGACTCTGCCAATTGACTGAATAACTTTAATTTAGCACTGGCATAGTTCTCCATAGTAACATGAAAATCAAGATGATCCTGAGTTAAATTTGTTATGAGGGCCACTGCAAAATGACAATCCTGGACTCTATGTAAATCCAGTGCATGCGAACTAACTTCCATAACCGTATAATCAAATTTCTGATCAACCATTTCTGCTAGATAAGACTGCAACTCAGGGGCTTGAGGTGTAGTATGCTTACTATTTAAATATTTATCAGTACTCTTAAACCTATGGCCAAGTGTACCGATAAGACCGCATTTCTTTTTATTTTTCTCAAGAATCTTTTCTACAAGATGTGTGACTGTAGTTTTACCATTAGTCCCTGTTATACCAATAAGTCTTATTCTCTTGCTTGGATTATCATATATTTCTGTAGCTACTACAGCCATTACCTTAGCAGTATTTTCTACTACTACTACAGGAACACTTAACCCCTTAATATTTTTCTGTGCTATAACTGCCACTGCACCTTTTAATATTGCATCATCAACAAATTTATGTGCATCAAAATTTTCACCTACCAGACAAACAAATATATTACCTGGTTCTGTAGTCTTAGAATTATACGAAATAGCGTTTATTAAAGGGTTATTATCATTTTCCGCTTTAATTAAATCATATTTTATATTTTTTAACTCTAATAAATCTGTCAAATGCTTGGCCAATTTAATTTTCTCCATATTAATAAAAATTTATACCATTAGTTTTAATAACAAATAATACATAATAAGCAAATATAACAGGTATATTAATAACCTGCAACTATTCTATCATTTGAATATTGCAATGTTTTATCAAGATCTATACTTAATTTTTTTTCATCTAAATCAATTTCAATAATCTTTAATGGCTTTTGCAGGTAATTAATCGACTTTGCCTTTTTGTTAACATTATAAAGGCTTTTAGTAAACTCAACATTATTTCTCATATATATGTTATCCATCTCCTTTGAAACAGTTTTAGAATGTAAAAACTGCAATTCTTTTTCTTTTGAGAGTACTAATGTATAACTGACAAAGGAAGATATTGCTGCAAAAAGAACAAGTATACATACTATTTTTTTAAAAGCCCCACTAAATCTTGATTCTTCTTCAAAATCTGTGTCGTAATTATTTTCAATAATGTTTCTTTCACTTCTAAATATTTTTGAAGATAACATTTTAAACCCTTTCTGCAATTCTTAATTTTGAACTACGTGCTGCAGGATTACATTCTAACTCATTATTATCTGGAACAATTGGTTTTTTTGTTATTATTTTTAGCTTCTTTTTATGATTACATCTACATTCAATCATTTCTGATGGGCATACACAGTCTTTTGACCAATGTTTAAAAAAATTTTTAACAATCCTGTCTTCTAAAGAATGAAAAGTTATTACAACAATTTTTGCCCCGGGAGATGTAAGACTAATTAAGTTAGATAGAGAACCTTCCAATACCTCTAACTCTTTATTAATAAAAATTCTCAGCGCCTGAAATGTTCTGGTTGCAGGATGTATTTTGTATTTTTTGTATCCGGGTATAGCAGTTTTAATTATTTCAGCAAGCTGAAGGGTATCTGTTATTTTCTCTTTTTTAGAATAATTACTAATAGCGGATGCAATTTTTCTAGAATGCCTTTCTTCTCCATATTTCCAGAATATTTCAGCTAATTCTTCAGCACTAAGATTGTTAACAAGATCCTCGGCAGAAGTAATTAATGTTTCATCCATTCTCATATCAAGCCGGGAAGAACATTGAAAAGTAAATCCTTTATCCGGGGAGGTTAACTGATAATATGAAGCGCCCAGATCCATTAGTACTCCACCGTCTATTTTATCAACACCAACCTGGTTCAAAACCTGTGGTAAATTAAGATGATTCAACCTTAATATATATACATTATTAAAAGATTTTAAGTTATTTGTTGCCTCATCAATAGCATTTTGATCAACATCAAGACAAATAAGTTTTCCATCTGGTTTTATTTTTTGAGCAATTAAAACAGAATGCCCTGCACCACCCACTGTGCAATCAACATAAACTTTTCCTGGCTCACAATCTAAAGCTTCTATAACTTTATTTACCATTACAGGCTGGTGAAAATATTTATTAAAAGTACTGTTCACTATTTCAGGCACTCTATAATCAAAGAGCTTTATTAGTTCTAATAACTTTAGTAAAGCTTTAATAATACCACTCTAATTTAAGTATGAAGCTTATTACAGAAATTGGCAAAAAGTTATATAAAGTTAACAATTGCTTTCAAGTTTTAGAACAAAGCAAGAACAAATGAAAAATTCTATTACAGGGTTTTAGAATTCGTTTAATACACTCTTTCTGGCTATGGAGAGGCAATATTTTTAGGAGTTACACCAACAGGAGCATTAAGACCGGCTGCATTACCTGACCCCGTATTCTGAAAACCAGACTGATTAGATGCACCAAAGCCTGTTGAATCAAACCCTCCAGACCCCAGAAAAGGGTTCCCAAACGGATTAGAGTCAGTGCCCGCAGAGCCCTTCTGCCTTCCATCCACTCCTTTGCCTGTACAACCACCACAACCATCATCAAAAGCTTCTTTTACAACAACCCCTTCATAAGACGGAGATTCTGTTTTAAAGATAATTTCAGGCCCTTCTGGTAATCTGTTGCCATTATAATCTGACACTTTAGAGATATCCAACCTGTAAGTTGTATCATAGTCAAGAATTCTACCATCAGATTTTTCTGGCGGTAATAAAACAACCTCGGTATTTTTTGGAGATAATACTACTTTTTCAACAGTGTCAACAGGTTTATCTGATTTAATATTGGTAATATTAATACCTTCAAGAAACCTGGCATCTATTGGCTCAGTAAAAATAATTTCAACCTTGCTTCTAACCCCAACATTCTCAATCTCAACCTTATCTTTTTTATCGTGCAAACCAAGAGAAATTTCACTGCCCATCAGGTCATTAAATTTGATTTCTCTGACCATTGGTGGATCATTATCTTTTTTAGTTTCTTCTATTAAACCTTCTGCCATTTTTGTTTCTGGATCAGATGGAGGAATTATCTTAAATTCTTCTATTTCATCAGCATTAGAAGTATCATTATCAAAGCGATTCAAGTCAAAAATAGTTTTAATAATAACAGAATCCTTGCTACCATCGGGTAATTGCGTTACCCCTTTACTGTAAACAAGATATTTTTCATCTTTCCAATTATTATTGAATTCGTCAATGTTATATTGACCGTTTTCATCTTTGACCACAACATATGATACATATGTATACTCACCAATAGTTTTAAACTGGTTTTGTTCATAAGGATTCGCATAAACATAACCTGAGTTAACCAGTCTTTCGTACTTATCTTTATTTACATCATTAACATCGTTTCTTTTAAGTAATACATTTGACCTTGGTGCCATTCTTGAAGCTATACACTCATTTATACCAGCTAGTGCTACATAATATGTTTTTAAATTATATTCTGTAGCAACAACACGCTCTATTTCTTTTGATTTATTCATTTGTAATACAACAGCTACACCTACCAGAATCGCTGATAAAATAAATGCGGTAAGGATTATCGCCCCAGCACCTTTTTGTGTTCTTTTTATCATAAAATTTTCCTTTAATTAACCATTTAACATGTTGTCGGTAGAGACTTTAAATCTTTTAGTAGTAAAATTTAAATTACCATAAAAATTTACATCAAACTTCAAAACTATCAAAGGAAACCTAATGTCAATAAAGAGAAACGGTTATATTGGATTTAGCATGGTTGAACTGGCAATAAGTTTACTTATTATCTCACTTGCTATTATACCAATTATAGTAATAAGCAGAGGCAGTACTAGTGGTCAGTCCGGTGCCGAAGGCAAACTATTAAGCCACGAAAGAGCTGTAGCAAGTAGCCTTATGGAAAAAGCTGTTGGAAGTAGCCCTGAATTTATCGGGGTTTTAGAAGAATATAATGTATTCAATCAAAAAAATGATTATGAAATAAAAACTCAAATTTATAAAGATCAAAAAACAAATATTCACTACAGATGGATACTCCGCAACGTTTCATATTCCTCCAAAAAAAATGAGCGGCTTCTTCCAGACGGAAATTATTTAATAGATGCAACACTGGAAGTCTTCTATAAAATGCCTAAAATTGATGTACCAAAGCCAAGCCTTGTGTTAGGTAGCAAAATTTTAATTCAAAAGCCTGAGAAAAAATTTGAAGAGCCAGCTATAGGAATAATGTTTGTTGTAGACATGACACCTTCAATGTCTATGTCAAACTATGGATGGGGCCATAACCCACTGGCTGTTGTTGATCCAAACGAAGAGGCTACAAAAACAGTCCCAAAAGAAAAATATCCCGTATTTGCAAAAAATACACCACCCGAAAAGGTTATAAATTATATTTACAATAATTGTAATGTTGATGTATCTTATGACGGAACTTTTGGAACACCACACCAGAAATACAAAAATGAAGATGATTTTGCAGTTGGCAGCATATATGATAATCCAAAAACAGATTTTGACGAGAGATATAGACCATCTATGCTATTTGACATGCCAATAGATAAACTTTTTGGCCACCCACTGGGGCAGGCTGCAGCAAAACAAATAGCAGACTTAAGGTTCACAGAGTTTAATAATGCTTTATCAGCTCTAGCAAGCACAGAAAGTATAAACTGGGGAGACAGTGCTATTTCCAGAATTGAAATGGTAAGAAGTGGTTTGTATACCTTTGCCAACCTACTGGAAAAAGAAGAGGCTGGCCCTTCTCAAATATTCAAGATAGGTTTTCTACCTTTTGCAGGTTCTACAGATCTATCTTACTTACTTCCACCAACAGGGCCTGATAAAAACAACGCTTTTACAGAATTTAAAAAATATGTAAAAGCAATAAATAGAGACGGAGGCCCAATCAACTATTCTTTTAAGTTAACAGAGAACCAAGACTACACCACTGATATTGAAACAGCTCTAAGAATAGCACATAGAGAGCTAATTAAGGATAAAAGCCTTAACCATAGAATTATTATACTTGTTACAGACTGGAATCATTGCGTTGAAATACCAAAAGTTGTTGATGTTCAAACCACAAGGGGGTGTATTAAACAGATTCTATTAGGCCTTCAGGAAGAAGAAAAAGAAATAATAAAAGAAATAGAAAGAAGAATGAAAGAAAAACCAGGATACAAGCTCCCTCCTAATGACCCACTAGCTATAAGGCTAAAAGAAATACTGGAAACAAAAACATGGCTAATAAAATTCATACCAGAACCCATAAAACAGGTAAATAACAATTATCAACCATTCCACGAAGTTTATGATGCAAGCTGCAGAACCACTACAGAGTCACCTGCTCTTAATATGTTAGCTCAGAAAATTGCTGAAGGTAAAATCAATAACGCTCACGGCGAAAAAACAGATCTGTATATTTTCGGTATTGTAGATGCTGCCAGACCCCCAGCTGTTAATATACTTGCTAATATGACTACCAGTTCTGAAAACGGAGAATTTCTAACAGCTAAAAGAGTCCATAATATTATAAACCCCTTTGTTTATCTTGTACTCGAAATGAATAGAATTACAAAACTTTTACAGGCAAAAAGGTATATCTGGAATAAAAAAAATGGAAGAAAAAATTAAAAAGTTAAAAGAGATCTTAAAATCATATGAATCAGTTATTGTTGGCTTCTCGGGTGGTGTTGACAGTACTATTCTGTGCTATTTTGCACATTTAGTATTACAGGACAAATTTCTTGCCGTAACAGCAAATTCAGAAACCATCACCACTGCAGAATTAGAAGAAGCAAAAAAAATTGCCGAAACTTTTAAATGGCCTCATCTTATAGTTGAATCTGATGAGTTGAAATATGTTGAATTTACCAACAACCCAAAAGACAAGTGCAAATGGTGTAAAGATATTCGCTTTAAGCAGATTATTAAAATTGCAGAACAAAAAGGTTATAGATATGTTGCGTCAGGTGACAATATTGATGATCTTCAAGATTACAGACCAGGGCTAAAGCACGCTCATTCACTGGGTATAAAAAGCCCGCTACTAGAGTCTGGTATAACCAAAAATGAGATCTATAGCCTTGCCAGAGAACTTAATATGCCTAACTGCAACAAACCAGCCAATCCATGCCTGGCCTCAAGAATACCATATGGTATTAAAATAACACCTGAAAATCTTAAAATGATTTCTGATGCTGAAAAGTTTCTTAAAGAGCTGGGTTATTCGCCAGTAAGGATAAGGCATCATAACAATCTTGCCCGTATAGAAGTTGATAAAAGCAAGATTATTAATTTTGTATCATTCCATGCTGACCTTGTAATAGAAAAATTAAAAGAAATTGGTTATACATATGTTGTATTAGACCTGCAAGGTTATAGAACAGGAAGTCTAAATGAGGTTATATTAGAAAATAATGAACACTAACGAACTAATTAAGCTATTAAATGACTACAAAAATAATAATATTGATCAGGAAGAAGTTGTTAATTATATAAAAACAGCCCCATTTAAAAACATAGATTTTGCTAAAGTTGATACTCACAGACACCTCAGGCAGGGGTTTTCTGAAGCTGTCTACTGCCCGGGAAAAACACCAGAACAAATAATCGATATTATGAAAGAACTAAAAAAATATCATTCAATCGTACTCTCGACCAGGGCAAATAAAAAGACTGCTGCTGCAGTGTTAAAAGAAATATCAGAAGCAAAATATGTAAAAGAGGCTAAAATAATACAATGGGGTGAGTATCCAGCACAACAAAGCTCAAATTATGCACTAGTCATAACCGCCGGCACAGCAGATATTCCTGTAGCTACCGAAGCAATAATAACCATTAAAGCAAATGGTGTTTGCGTAAAACACATTTTTGACTGTGGTATTGCCGGAGCACATAGACTTTTTAGCCACATTGACATTATCCAGAAAGCAAGTGTAATAGTGGTTGCAGCAGGAATGGAAGGAGCCCTTGCCAGCCTTGTTGGAGGTATAAGCTCATGCCCCGTAATAGCCATTCCTACTTCAAAAGGATATGGCGCTAATTTTAATGGTCTAACACCATTATTGGCCATGCTTAACAGTTGTACATCATGCGTAGCAACTGTTAACATAGACAATGGTTATGGAGCTGGCACTATTGCCTCATTAATAGTAAAACAGTCAAAAGACTAATCAGCATTAATAAGTCCTAAATTCATTCCAACCAATATTGCTTCGGTTCTATTATTAACCTTTAGCTTTTTAAAAAGATTCTTAATATGGGTTTTGACAGTTAAAACACTCAAGCATAACTCTTTGGCTATTTCATCGTTATTATTACCACCGGAAAGCATATTTAATATTGTTGATTCACGAGCTGTAAGCTTTATAGATCTACCTGACAGATCAATAAAAGAAAACTTTTTCAGGTTTACAAAAGCCAGCTTATTCCACATAGATCGTCTAAGGGAAGCATCTATTCTCGCTAAGAGCAAATCAACATCAAAAGGCTTTTTAACAAAATCATCCGCCCCACTTCTAAGCGCCAGAAGCTCATCTGTCTTATCACTCAACTCTGTTAAAACCAATACTGGCACGTATTGAAATTTTTCGTAATGTCGCAAAAATTTTAAAACTTCCCAGCCACTAAATATCGAAATAGAAATATCAATAATTACAAGATTAAAAGTACCTTCAACAGATCTGATAACATCCAATATATCAGAACTAGAAGTAATCAAATTAAGATTATAGCCAAAATCACTTAAAAAACTAAGCTCTTCAGGGTTATCATCTATAATAAGTATATTGGGTTTTGTTTTCATAAAAATCCTCTGGTTTAAAAGTGGTCATTAAAAAACAATTACACCATTTGTCAATTACCACTATGAAGTAGACTCACTCATACTAATAGGTATATTATTTCAGATATTCCTATTTAAAGTCCAATTATAATGACCTTTTGATCCTATCATTATATTTATATAGTCTTGAATTGAGGTTATTGAACACCTCTTATCTATTAAATATTTCTTTACATTAACTAATTGTTCTTAATAAGACTTATACATAGCTATATCAATATTCTAAGTAACTCACTAAACAGAGAAACGTGTCGAGATTAAAAGGTAAACCCTTCCTCTTTAAAGGAAGGGTATAAGTTCAGTATTTTATATAACTCTCCTAATTATTTTTTGTTATGCGAGCTGGAACCATACGTCATCTACACGACGAGTATTACCATTTCCATCAGTGTATGAGCCAATTTGATTGTGCTGAACTGCACCAGTTTGCTGCTGGTTTGTATAGTTAGATGTATTAATAGATGAAACACCATTTAAAGCTTCCAGTTGTGATGTATTATCACCACTAATAAAACCAAGTGAACCTTTTCCTGACATTTCTAAAGCTTGCTTAAGTTTATTTACATCAACATTACCATTCTCATCAACACATTTGATTCCGGTATGTTTCTCAGCACTCTTAGCAACCTGGGCCAATGCATCAAAACCATTTTGAGCATTAAGCTTTTGACCTGTAAATGGATCTACTGTCTGATCACCGAAAACTTCTGTACCATCAATTTTGCCATTACCATTTATGTCGCCCATTGCTAACATTTTATCACCACCGGTAGCAGCGCCGTCTGCTTTTCCATCACCATTAATGTCAACACCTTTACCTTGTTGAGCACTAATTTTACCATCACCATTTGTATCTAAAATAAGAGGTGAACCAGTTTTGCCACCACCCTGATTAGTTATAGGACCTGAGCTACCACTAGATGCTGCTGCTGCACTAGCTGCAGAAAATGTCATTTGACCTGTTAATGGGTTGTAGCTGAATGAATAAGCTGATGCTGCAGCTGCTGAAGAACCTGAATTTGCCGCTGCCGCTGCTGCCGCCTTGTTTTTCTCAGGGTCTTTAACATGTAATTTATTACTACCCTGTTTAACTTTAACTACTGATTTATAACTTTTACCATTACCATCTTTTACCTGTTTATAAATATGCTTTTTACCATCTTTTCCTTCAGCTATCAAATACTTTGGATAGCCTTTACTATCTACAGCAGATAAATTCTGACCTTTAACAGCGTCTAATTCTTTTTGATCAATACCAGCAAGGGCATTTGCGTTTCCACCAGCTGCCGCTGCCGCTGAAGCAGTTGCGCCATTAGGGCCGGCCGAAGCACTTGCTGCAGCACCAGGTGCATTAGCTGCCGCTGCTGCATTAGGGTTACCCATTGGATTTGCATTAGCAGCTTGAGGTTGACCCTGTTGCTGCTTATTTCCCATACCCATCATCTGCATCATCATCTGCATCATTTGCATAAACATTTGCATAAACATTTGCATAAACTGCATTAATGGGTTCTGTTGTTGCTGATTACCAGCAACATTATTCAGTTGATCAAATCCATTAAACAAACCTGTACCACCAGAACTAGCAGAAGCTGCTGCTGCTGCACCATTGCCTGATGCGGAAGCTGCTGCTGCAGAAAAACCAGTTGTTGAAGTCTGTTGCTGATAGGAATAAAATGGTAAATTCATGCTAAAAGATGTCATACTCTTCTCCCCTCCAAATATATAAGTTATTTTCTCTTCTCTTACCTAAAAAATAAACACACGCTTAATCTAGTATCCTCTATTATTAAAAAAACAATTATTAACCATGGATTGTTACCACCAAGAAGTAGTAAATATACCCTGATTAGGTAGGGATGTTTGCAAATATTTAAAATGTATATAAAAACTCAATAATATAAATCTTATTAACCTAAAAAACAGTCAAAACAGTAGATAAAGAGTATATAAAGAGCTATAAAAAAATTTACAATTAAAAATAACGCATTTTTAAAAAGGCCGTTACATTTGTTAACATTCTGCTTTCATTTTTTTATCTGTTCAAAAATTTTTTATGTCTAAAAAACCAGTGCTGTTTTCAAAATAAAATTCATAATTATTTTAGTTGCTAATTGATATTTTAAAATTGCATGTATAAATTTTAAGCTCCTTTACAAAATTCTCATTTGAGAAAAGTCAAAGTATAATTAGCTATATCTTACTTTTAGCAAATACCTAATATGGGGTATAGGATTATATAAGGTATAGATTTATAGTGGTATTAGGAAGAATGTATATATTAAGTATATATCACTCACAATCGGGTAGATACCCGGTGTTTTCTTGTCCATGCCTTATCACAAATAAGTTAAAATGCCTGGTGGGGGCAAAATGAATAATAACACACAAAGAGAAAGCAAATTATATAACAAAATTAAAAATATCAATAACTCAATTGATACTATGCTTGGCTGTGTTAAACATTTAGAAAAAATACGCTCTTACAATTATCTTACTGCTATAGATGAAAATGAGTTAAAAGAAGTTCTTTCAAGAATGCAGCAGCTTGAAGAAAGTCTTGAAAAATTAAACAATTCTGAAAGAGAAGGGCATGGTTCTACAGATTTAATTAAAGCGGTAGGGAAAAATCGAAAATTACTCGTTAAAAAGCCTGTTTTTAACAACAATAATAATGAAGAGATCCAGGAAGCAGCAAAAAAGAGTTCTAATATTATATTCAATTCAACAGTATCTCAACCAAAGAATGTTTCTATTGATAAAATATTTGACAAAAACATTACTTCCAAAGAATACCACAGGGAAGCAAAGCAAAGAGCACGCCGGGTACTCTTCAAAAATAGTACCAACCTACTCTAAGGAGTTAAGAACAAGGCCTGACAAAAGCTTAGGATAAAAGTAAGTTGATTTTTGTGGCATTCTAAAGCCTCCAAGACAAACTTCTTTAACTTTTGATATATCAGGTGAAGTCAACAAGAAAATATATTCTGCTTCATGCTTACTATATTTGCTAACTATCTCATCTTCATTTCTTATAAATTGAATATTATTTTGATTTTTAAGTTCAATAGTATCTAGCCCCATTATTTTTTCTAAAATGAGGCGGTGTAATATCGTAACATCAAGTTTAGCTAATATATCAGAGACCCCTAATCCAGATAATTCCTCGGTAACTTTTTCTAAACAGGGTTTAATCAGATACAGCTTGCCAGGGTTTTCTTTACAAATAACTCCTATCGGTATTTCTGAAGCATCCTCTTTTTCTATCAAAGAAAAGCATTTCTCGATAGAGTCAAAATTTATTTCTAACACACTAAAAGACGGGTCGATTTTCTTTAAAAACTGCTCAAAAGAAATGCCCGGTCTGGTTTTTAAAAGCCTGTGAGTTGGGTAAATCCTTAATCCTGTATCTTCAAGATTTGCAAAATATATCATCATTGAATCATAGGGGTTTTCTTCTGAAATATCTGAACAATCCTCTGCCCTTCTATTATCTCTATATTTTAGTGCTGTTTCATACCTGTGATGACCATCGGCAATAAGTATCTTTTTATCTTTCATCAAGTCCTGTATCTTGGCAATAGCAGGTTCATCAGTTATTTCATAAAAAATATGCCTGACTCTATCATCATCAACAACATCCACAAGCGGAGTAGGAGGTATAACCATCTCCAGTATATAATCTATTTCTTGTTTAATGTCAGAATAAACAACAAAAATCTGGCTAAAATTAGCTTTTGATGCAGTCATAAGATTAAGCCTATCTTCTTTAGGACCTCCCATTGTTTCTTCATGAGGTAAAATATTACCTGTTTCAAAGTCTTCCAAAAGACATTTAGCTATAAAACCTTTTCTTAAAACTTCAAACCCTTTAGAATCCTTATATTGCTGAACATAAAAATAAAGTTTAGGAATTGGAGACTTAACCAGAATACCTCTCTCCAGCCATCTTTTATAATCTTTTGCCGCTCTTGTATAACGATTCTCAAGATCATTGTCACCATCTAAGGCCTTAGGTAAAATCAGTCTTACAATGTTATAAGGATTTCTAGAATATAGTTCTTCCTGATATGCTGGTGATATAACATCATAGGGGGGAGCAAATAATTTATATTCTGAAGACAGCTTGTTAAAGTTAAATGTAATACCTTCAAAAGGGCTAATTTTAACCATTTTTATTCTCCTGCCAATTAATCATTTTATACAACGCTATTTTTGATGTAAATTTAATTAACGTCTTAAAATAGTTCCAGTAAAATTTTATATAAAAAATAGGAGAATAAAATTGTCAACAAGAGCAATGATCATGGCAGCTGGAGTAGGGTCGAGATTAGAACCCTTAACATCCTGTAAACCAAAACCAATGGTTCCTGTCGGAAACAAACCAGTCATGGAACACATTCTGGTTGTTTTAAAGAAGCACAACATTACTGACATTATAGCCAACACACACTATTTAGCTGACCAAATAACAAATTATTTTAAATACAATACACCTGAAGGTATTAATTTAGAACTACTTCATGAAAAAGAACTTTCTGGAACGGCAGGCGGTGTTAAAAAATGCGAAAAGTTCTTAAATAAGAACGATACTTTTGTTGTAATGAGCGGAGATTCTCTTACTGACGTTGACCTTGATTCACTTATTGAGAAACATAAAAAAGCTGGGGCCATGATTTCTATGGGTTTAAAAGCTGTTCTAAAAGAAGATGTGGCAAACCTGGGTGTTGTAGTGACAGATACTAATGGTAAAATTTTAGAATTTCAAGAAAAACCACCAATAGAAGAAGCAAAAAGCAACATGGTTAATACGGGTATATATATATTCGAGCCAGAACTTTTTAAATATATACCAGAAAACACATTCTATGATTTCGCCAAACAGGTTTTTCCAAACGCAATGAATGACAATAAACCATTATATGGCTTTGAAATAAAAGAATACTGGAATGATATAGGCACATTGCTTCAATATAGATTATCTTCTTACGATGTGCTAAAGCAAAAAATCAATATAAAGACTGCCGGTGAACCTTTTGAACATGGCTGGAAAGATGGCAACGTTATGATAGGTGAAAACATATCATTCAAAGATAAAGTGCTTATTGGCGGTAACTGCATGATAGAAAATAATGTTATATTTGAAAACTATGTAACGCTGGGTGCAAATTGTATCGTATGCGAAGGCACCAAATTAAATGGCTGCATAACATGGGACAATGTAAGAATTGGTAAAAATGTTACCCTGAATAAGTGTTTAATTGGAAACAATGTTAACATATCCGATGGTGCTATTATTGAAGAGGGTGCAATAATAGCTGATAACTGTTCGATAAGAGCCGGAGTAACAGTTAAATCCGGAACCAAGCTAAAACCAAACGAACTATTAGTAAAATAATTTAAGCCAAAACTTTCAAAATATTTTTTAATCTATTCTATTTTTTTAATTTTGACTGCAAATCATTCATTCTAGACCTGAGTAAATTAGAATCAATCTCATATTCACTTAATCTTGGTGAGTTTAAAGCCTGCTTAAAATGGTGTAGAGAGTCTTCATATTCTCCCTGTTTATAATAAATATCTGCAATATTCATATGAGCAAAAGCATCTAAAGGGTCATCAACAACAATATCCTCAAGAATATCAAGAATTTCGTCAAAATTGTTACACTGTATTCCAACCTCTATAAGTTTTTCAAGAGCAGAATCGTCATCCGGATTTAAATAATAAGTATCTTTAAATTCTTCATAGGCTTTATTTATTTCTCCTCTGGTCAAATATATATAACCCATATTAAAATGTGCCCAGCTATAATCAGGATTGATTTTTAATACTTGTCTATAAGCTTTCATTGCCTGGTCAAGCTTGCCAATATTTTGCAACTCGTAACCCAGATAGAAATAAGCGTATTCGTCCCGGGGGTTAAGTTTTATAGCAATATTTAAATACTTTATGGCTTCACCGTTCTGGCCCATTTTAGAAAGCACACAACCAAGATTAAAGTGCGCATTAGAATCTTTGGGATCCAGCTCTATAGTTCTCTGATATTCTTGAAGTGCTGGTAAAAGATTTCCCTGTCTATCATAAAGATATCCAAGGTTATAATGAGCATCAGAAAATTCTGGCTCTAGTTTTATACTTGTCTTATAGGAGTTCATAGCCTCTTCTAAGTTGTTGGCTTTCTCATATGTAACACCAAGGTTATAATGTAAACTAGATTCATTTGGAATAAGAGCTATTAAGTATTTATACTGTTCTATTGCTTCATTGAAATAGCCTTCTTCGTTAAGCAAATCTGCATATTCTTGCCTTAAAGAAACATTATGAGGATCCTTATATAACTGATCCCTCATTTCTTTAAGACATTTTATTTTTATAGCTGCTTCTTTAACTTTCTGCTCAGAGACCTCTGTCATTATTTTTAAACCTTTTTAAACCTTTACCAATAAAATTATATCTCTATAAGTTTAAAATTAGCATAAAAACCTGAAAAGTTTATAAGAAATTTAAAGTAAAACAGGCCAAACAAACAAAAAAATCTTTAAAGTGCCTTTATCCTGACTCTTTAAAGATTAAAAAGTTTTTATATAAGATTTTTACTTAAGTTTTAAACTTATAGTACCAGTATTAGAACTAACATTTATTTTGCCACCCTGTTTATTAACCATGGCAACAACTGATCCACCCATAAAGGATTGGCCTTTAGAAACAATTTGAATATTTGGGTCTACATCAAGCTTACCCATATTTGTGACAGCTTCTATTGTGGCACTTGCTTCTCTGTTTATTAGCACTGTAGCATTTCCTGTATTTGACTTAACCTGACAATTAGCTCCAGAAGATACGTTATTTATATCCAGTTCTATGTTTCCAACATGAGAAACTATATTTACATTTCCTTCAGGTATATCAAGCGCACTAGCAGAAATATTACCAGCATTTGCCGTCAGAGAACTAACTTTCTTAAGCTCATGAGCCGTTATTGAACCAGAATTTGTATGAACAATAACAACACCTTTTAGTCTCTTAACATTAATATTACCTACATTATTTTGAAGCTCAACCCTACCTTCAAGGTCTTCCACACTAATATCATTGACACCTGCAACCTGGCTCAACGAAAAGATCACAGGAACCGTTATATCAAGATCAACCTTGGCTGTCATAACTCCCATAACAGGCATACTTGGAACAGTCACTTCAATCTTTTCAGCATTCTTCTTAAGTACTTCTTTTGCAAAAATGTCTTTTGTCCTTTTCTTTTCTTCTTCTGGTGTAGCCTTAGGCAAATAAAGTTTTTTGACCAACAAAACTACTCCTGGCTCTCCGGCCACAACGCTTACATTGCCAACCGGGTTATTAATTATTATTTCAGAGGCCTCTTCAGCATCTAGCTTTTCTGTAGAATCTGCTACAAAATCCATTTGAGCATCAACACCTGAAATATTAACGCTACCATCGCCACTATTAATATTGATATTCCCTATAAATCCACATACAGAAAGAATTACAAGAGCACCTATAAGCGTAATAGAAAAAATACTAAAAGTATCAAAAAACATTACATCTGCAATCATTATTAAACTCCTTTTTTAAAATATTATTTAACACTTATGCCTTTTTAACTCAATAATTTTAAAATCTTAACCTATATCTTAACACATTAAAATCCTTATGAAAGAAGTACTTTCAAATTAATAAACATTTTTTATTAACTAACTAACTTATATCTGAAAAAAGTGCTAATATGTTTAAAATCTTCTACTAACTGTAATTTTTAAAGGTAAAACTGTTTTCTGCTATTTATACAAGGGGATATTAGAGATTATAAGTATTTAACTTGTAATATCAAGATATTCAAATTTTTGTCGATAAAAGAATTAAGATTTTAAACCCAATTTTAATTTTTATCGGGAGGACAAAATGGGTATTTCTGCAAGCAACTTGAATATTAGCAATAATAGTATATTCCGTAACATAGCAACACCAGGAGTAAACACAGCTGCAATATCAAGAGGAGCCTACATGGTTCCATCTGCTACAGTATTATCACCTTCAACAACCGCATATGGAACAAATGCCAACCCTGCAACTGGCGGGCCAGCTTATGTGGACTCCGCACAGGTTCTTGCACAAAACATGTCCGCAAACGCCAGCGCTGCAGCCACTAAAACAAATGTAACAACCACATCAAATGCAGCTACTACTCAAAATGCAATTGAATCCAGCAGTGTAATCCAACAAACGCTTCAGCAAATAGCAACTCAAACTCCCGGTTCTAGATTTAATAGCAACAATAATATATTCACTACATCAGCTCAACCAACTAACACATTCTCAAACACATCTACAACTTCAAACATTAGAACCCAGTCTCCTGTGTTTGAAAATGCATTAGCAATTACTGGCAGAAATGCAACCGTAAATGCCGAAACAGCAGCTAATTTTGCAGCTGTCAATGCCAACTTTAATATCAAAATGTCTCAACAAGGGGCACAGGCCCTTCAGGCATTACAAAACTCTGCCACTATTGCAGCAATGCAAGGCTCTTCTATTACAGCAAGAATGGATGGAATGATTCCGGTTTCTGCTGCAACATTATCAGACTTCAGCTCTACAACATCTTCCACATCTTCACACTCAAAAATATTTGACAACATCACAGAAACGTTTAATCATATAATGGGGGGCGGTGGACATGGCGGTGGTGGCAGCCTGGCCCAACCTCAAAGAGAAGAGGAAACCTCTCAAGAACCCGAAAAGAAAACACGGTTAGATTTTAAAGCATAAGTTTAATTATTCACTCTTTATAGTTGCTGAATAATTTTTATCTTTAAGCTTATCTGCCATGTTTTGTGCTTTTTGCTTATCTGTAAAAGCACCTACCTGCAATGTATAATTTCCATCAATTTCTTTTATTATTGGGGCTACATCAATATCAGTTTTAACCATGTTGTCATAAGCTTTTTTAGCTTCATCTATAGATGAATAAGAGCCAACAACAACCCTACTAACAGACTTATTAGAACCACCCTGGTTATCACTTGCCGTATTAACTTTATTATCAGGAGTAAAATTATCAAGAACAGGTGTCCCCAGATCATTTACAACCCCAGTTGCCGAAACACTGGAATTTGAGTTATTTGTATTATTAGAACTATCTTCAACAGAATTAGTCGTTGTTGTGGTAGAAACTCTCCCTGATTCCTCTCCAGGAACACTTATTTTTTCAGGATTATCATTATCTAAAACACCGGGAAGATTCTCATCCGAATCACCTGCTTGGTCCCCTGGAATATAATTACCACTAGAATCTTTTAACATACTTGAAATATCAGTCTCATAAGTTCCAGAGTCCTGCATAGCTTTTTCTTGAAGCTCTTGAACCGCTGTAACCTCTCTTCTTTTATTGAAAGTATCTTCGTTTAGTTCGGGGCCTACTTCTATAGAACTTTTAGTTGTTGATGAAAGATCTATATGAGGAGTTATTATATTAACTACTAATAGATAAATAATAAACGAAACCGCAAAGGTTACTATAAACAAAAGACCTACTAATAATTTAGGATTCATCTTAAAAGGTTCTCCTGATTTTATATGGTAAGTAATTAATTAACAGGTTTAACTTTATAAATTGATTTCTTTATTTGTTGATGTTCATTAGTATAACGCTTTACAAGTTGAATAGCCAAGTCCTTTATATTTTCTACATTCATTTCACTTAACAATCCTGCTGCTTTTACTGGAGTATTTTTAGAATCAATATTAATTCCAACATGAACAAGGCCTGATACAGGGCTAATTGTTGCAATAGATACAGATAATTTAGCCTCTTTATAATATAAATCATTGCCATTTCTTACTACTATATTTTCTCTTAATATTTCATTTAAAGAATCTTGAATAATACAAATAAATAACCTCTGCCTCAAAACAATCTCTTCTAAAGATAACTGAAAATGTTCAATAATAAAATGAAGCATTTTTTCAGAATAAATAAAATCATTATTTTTTACATCTTCTAAATCAACCATGTGATCACAGCTAACATCACATTTACCAGTAAAAGCAACTATTGCATCTCCTAAAATATCAAATTTTTCATAGATCCAATGTGATCTTAATTGTTCACCCGTATAATTAATACAGGTATTTTCAATATATTTATATTGCATTATACAGAAATTTCCCTCCATACATCAGATTGATTATTATTATTTAGTGCTCTTTTTAGACGTACACAAGATTCACATGTTCCACAATGCTTTTCTCCTGAAAAATAGCAGCTCCACAAAAAACCCAGTGGAACATTATTTTTTATTGCATAATCTACTATCTCTGATTTTGTCTTTTCTGCAAACGGTGCATAAATTTTAACGGCATTACAAGTTGAAATAGAAAGGGATTCATTTAATTTCTCTACATATGTATTGGAATTATCGGGAAATGTTACAGCTTCCTCTGCATTGGCCCCAAATATAACATAATCACAATGCAAAGATTCCGCAAAAGAAGCTGCTATATTTAACATTACACCATTTCTATTTGGAACCCAAACAGATTTAGCAGACTCCTTCAAAACTTTTATATCAGATTCAAGACCCTCAAGAGTATATCTGGGAACCTGTTTAGCTTTATCCACAAGAGAAGTTGTAGTTATTTCTTCTAACCATGGCAATTCTACAACTTTAAAAGACAACTCATAATACTCACATATAATCTTAACAGCTTTATACTCTGATGAAAATGATCTCTGACCATAATTAAAAATAACAACAAACTTAACATCACATTCTTTCAAGCAAAAAGAAAGACTAACTACAGAATCTAGACCACCAGACAAAAGAGCTACAGCAGACTTCTGACCCATCACTCTTCCTCATTATAAACAGTTTCAATTTCATCTCTTGACCATCCTGGAAGCCTATCATCCTTAAGAAGCTTTTCAAGCTCTAAATGGCCTTCAAGAGAGTATATAGCCCTAACAGACTCTCTCGAGACATCTTCTTCTTCATCATAGACCATAGGAATTAAAATCGGTATTAACGAAGAGTCTCCCATCGAAGAAATAGCTTCTACTGCAGAAAGCCTAACTGAGGGGGCCTCATCAATAAGTGATTCTTTTAAGGCCTTTATTGCATCTCTATCAGAACCTCCTCCAAGTTTGGCAATTGCTTCTATTGCTCTTTCTTTTAAAAATGTAAACTTATCAAAGATACCTCTCTTGGATTCTAGTATTTTTACAAGCGGTTTAATAGCTCTAACATCTCCAAGCATACCTAATGCTCTTGCAGCAGACTCTCTTACATATATAGAATCTTCTTTTTCATCAGCAACAAGATTAATAAGAGGGTTAACAGCATAAGTATCACCTATACGACCTAGAGCCTCCGCAGCATTTAACCTTACTTTATAATTTTCGTTCCTGTCATTAAGCATATACATTAAGGGTATAACTGCTTTCTCGTCCTTAAGCCTTCCTAGAGACTTTATTATAGCGCATCTAACTTTCTCATATTGCTGTTTGTTTTCTTTTAAAGGATCTTCTCCACCATGAACCTCTCTATTGCCAAGAGCTATATCAACCAGAGGCATTACAACTTCTTCATCACCTGTTCTAGCAAGAATATTAGATATATGAATTACGACATTAGGATCAACTTCTGTTTTTAAAACTTCCAACAAAATATACGAGACACTGCCTGCTACAGTAATTTCTAAACTATCCAGAGACTTCAATCGTTGAGAGACCGGAAATTCTCTTTCTGATATTATCCGTTCGATAATTTTATCCAGTTCTTTTTGACGTAGCTCTTCGTAATCCATAAGATATATCTGGGAAGCTGTATAATAAACAACTACTAATTATAAACTGAAAAAAAATAAAAAACTATGAAAATCATCAAACTTTATGTATTATTCAGTTTATTCAGCTTCTTTTTTTTCTTGCTCTTCCTGCTGTTTCTTGATCTTATACCTAACTTTTTCAGCTGGTGTCGGCCCTACAACTAAAGATTTTGAAGTAATCCCAACAGGCAAAGTAGTAATAACATCGTATTTATCAAGATCTACAAGAGTAATCTTGTCTGATTCAGCATTAGTAATCAAAGCTTTATTTTCATTTGGAATCATATTTATTGAGCTAGGAAACCCTCCAGAGGAAAGATCTATTGTTTGAATGATCTCTAACTTTCCTGCATCAATAACACTAATAGCATCATCTGCTGCATCCAGTGTATAAATACGGGTGCCATCGTGAGAAACCTTAACATCTATCGGTTTCTTTCCAACTTTAACAACCCCTTCATATCTATTTTCTTTAAGATTATACACCATTAAATTATTTTCAGTTCTACTTGAAACATATAACTTTGTCTCAGAAGAATCCACCGCTATAGCACATGGATTTTTTACCATAAATAAAAACTGCCTATTTTCAAAATTTAAAGAATCCCATTTACTTACAATACCTGAAGACCTATTAAAGATATAAAAGCTTTTATTATCATTTGAAGGAACAATACCATCAGGCATACCCTGTACTTCAAGGGTATTAATTATTTCAAAGAACTCTGTACCAATAACACTAACATTGCCAGAACCACTATTTGTAACATATATCTTACTTCCATCAGGAGACTGAGCAATGCCAACAGGTTTCAAACCAACTTTTATAAGACTTTCTAACTGATTGGTATCTATGTTGATTGACGCTATAGAATTTGCAGCCATACAAATAACATACAAATGCTTTTTATCAGGGCTTAAGACACCGCTAAATGGCAGAGCAGCCACATTTATAGTCTCTGATACCTTGGACAACTGAGGATCAACAACATACAAAACAGTACCAGCAATATTAATAACATATAACAACCTATTGCTAAGCCCAAAGAGACTATCTGTTGTCAGACCCGGAAGCTTAGCCTGATTATTTACATTATCCGCTGGCTTTAAAGGTTCTACCTCTGGAACACTTGTTGTATCAGCATCAGGGGATATAACTTTATCTGTTTGCACTGGTGTAGCTGTATTTTTATCTTCTACTTTATTAACTTGTGGTTTTGATTGATCTCCAGAATCTGTTGCTACTTTATCTGTCATAATTATATTAGTAGAATCATACTTAGCAGAAGGAATTACCAAGTCTCCAAGAATAGAACTCAAGTCAGATGGTATAATAAACCCTTCAGGCACTACCATATCCTGAGGCAACAAACCTAATTTTACTTTTAATGGCACTTGTGACCCGGAAATTACTGTTTTTTCTCCTTTTTCATTAGTTATTATTTTTAATAAAGACAAATTATTAGAAAAGATAATTAAATCTGGTTTATCTATATTCTCAGGAACAGACATAGTGACCCTTACAGGGCCCTGATGTTCTGCATAAACAACTGGAAGAACTGGCAAATAAAGTGTTCCATCTTCTAACTCTACAAGACCATCAAACCTTATATTGCAACCAGGATAGTTCTTTTTAACATACTCAATAACACCATCTGGCAAATCTGTTGCTTTTGTCTGCTGTATATTAAAACTAAATGATACTATCAAAGTTAAAAAAAGTAATATGGTTAATAAAACTTTCGAGCTATTTATTTTAAAGACCAAGGACAAACCCTCCTAAAACGTCGTAATTCAATAAGCATAACTTAGTGCCCGCTTCCTGTAAAGGCATCTTTAAATTTGTCTAAAATAGTTTGATGTTTCGAAGATTTTTCCATTTCAATTTCTTCTAAACGTTTTAATAGTTTTTTCTGTTCATCATTAAGGTGTGTTGGAGTAACCACTATCAAACGCACATACTGATTACCTCTCCGCCTGGGATCATTTAAATACGGTACCCCGGCACCCTTTATTGTCAAGACAGAGCCTGTTTGTGTACCGGCATGAATTTTTAGCTTTTCAACACCATCAATTTTAGGGACTTCTTTAACATCTCCTAGAGCTGCCTGGGTTATTGTTATAGGCTGTTCAAGATAAATATCAACGCCTTCTCTTTTAAAAAGATCATGCGGTCTCACATGAAGAACTATATAAAGATCTCCATTAGGACCTCTATTTCTACCTGCGTCACCTTCTCCACTAACACGAAGTTTTGCACCATTATCCACACCAGCTGGAATTGTTATGGAAATAACTTTAGAAACTTCTTTTCTTCCCTGGCCTGAACACTCTCTACAGGGATCAGTAATTTTTTGCCCATTTCCACCACAATCAGGACATGTTGTAACCTGAGTAAAAGACCCTAAAAGAACCCTGACAGATTGCCTTATTTGCCCCACACCATTACACGTTGGGCATCTGACTGGCTGAGAGCCCGGATTAACTCCTGATCCTCTGCAATTAGTACAGGATTCAAGGTGATCTATTTCAATATCTTTTTTGATTCCAAAAACAGCATCACTAAAGTCGATTTCTAAATCAAGCCTTAGGTCATTTCCTCTAGAAGGAGCATTTGGGTTTGCCCTGGTTCCCGCAAAGCCTCCTAGGCCCATGTCTCCAAAAATAGCATTGAATATATCTGAGAAATCTCCAAAATCAAAAGAGCCTGTAAAGCCCTGGTAGCCTGATGCAGATAAACCTTCATGACCATAACGATCATACATACTTCTTCTTTCCTGATCACTCAGAACTTCATAAGCCTCACCCAGTTCCTTGAATTTAGACTCTGCATCGGGTGATTTATTAACATCTGGGTGATATTCACGGGCTTTAGAACGAAATGCTTTTTTTATTTCGTCCTGAGAGGCTTCTCTGTTTACGCCCAGAACCTCATAATAATCTCTTTTTGCCATCGCTCAATATAACCTTTTTACTATATATAATTACCATTAAAAAGGTTTAACTTTCATTTTTATTTTGTTCTTGCATGTTTGGAGCAACACAACCATCCGGATTAGATGCTACCTTAACCATAGAAGGCCTTATTACCTTATCATCTACCATATAACCAGGCTGTAACTCTAACATAATAACATTATCAGGGTATTCTGTTGTTTCTTCCTGCATAACAGCTTCATGATAGTTTGGATCAAATAGTTCTCCGGCTGTTTTTATTTTAACAACCTTTACTTTGATCATACTCTCTTGCATTTGCCTATACAGGACATTAAAACTTTCTTTTAATTTTTCAACATCATCCAGCTCTTTAAAAGAAATATAGGCTTTATCAAGGCTATCAAAACTAGGAAGAAAGTTTTCAATAACATCTGCCGTAATCAGCTTGGATAAATCTTGTCTTTCTTGAGATTGCCTTTTTCGGAAATTATCAAAATCAGCAGCCAATCTAACATACTGGTTATTTAAAGTTTCAAGCTCATTTTTTAATTGCTGATTAGTTTTTTCTATTTCATCAAAACGACCGGTTTTATCAAAATCAGAATCATTCAACACCGTTGATTCTTCCTCTGCAGCATTGCTCGAACCGTCAGGCTCTTTACTTACAGTCTCAGGCCTGTCATGAGGGCTACAATAAAAAGGGTTTCCTTCTAATACATCCTTCTTTTGATTTTCAGGCATTTTATTTTCTTGCTTCTTCTTTTTATCTCTCATTTGAATATCCCTAGCTCCCTACAGTCACTTTATATGATTTTGAAACATTATAACGGTTTAACTTGCAAAAAAGACCAAAATACACAATTTCTTAATCATTTACTTAAAAATATTTCAATGTTAGCAAAATAGCTCATTAATATTGTAAATAAAATCACTCTTAAAAAGTAAAACCTTTCTTTTTGTAAAGATAAGGTTTTTCTTTGTTTAAAAAGCTATATATTTAATCCTTTTCCGATGCTTTATCCTCCTCTTCCTTTCCTACAGGGAATGGAGACGGAGGTTGATTAAATGTCGACTTGTAAACAAATGCATATTTAAAAGGATTACCATCTTTATCTATTTGGTATTTGACCTTGTAAAGATCTTCGAATGCCTGTGCAAACTTTTCACCGAGTTCTTCTGAAAAAACCTGCCCACAAACCTGACATAAAACAGGTTCTCTATTTTTCATTCGCATTACGTTAACATTAAATTCATTACCACAAAGACATTGCAGGGTTATTCTTGGGTAGTTTGTTTGATCAGGCATTTATTTAACCTTTCTTGAATTTTTATCAACATAAAACTATTTACAATACAGTTTAACCACAAAATAAAATTATTTGCTAAATATTATCCTATTTAAAAAGCATATAGAATGCTACTTCTTAGTTGATAATAAGTAAAATAAGATCATTGAATCAAAATGCTAAAATTTTTATTTTTGATTAAAAAGTTTTTCAATTAAAATTGCTTCATAAAAAGTGGTTCTTTCAGAGGTATTATAAAATGATCACCATCGCTTATTTTGACTGCTATTCAGGGGCCAGCGGAGACATGTTATTAGGGGCTTTACTTGATAATGCTATTAATTTTGACTGGTTTAAAAAAGAACTTGCTAAGTTGGATCTCCCTAACGATTCATTTAAAATTGAAAAAACATATGTTAACAGAAGTTCTATCAACACATGCAAGATAGACATATCTATCAACACCTTAGATAACCATCACAGAAGCTATAAAAGTATTTGTAATATAATAGAATGCTCTAATATAGACAATAAAGCAAAAGAGTTGTCAAAAAAAATATTCTATAAACTTGCAAAAGCAGAAGCACACATTCATAACAAATCAATAGATGACATTCACTTTCATGAAATAGGAGCAATAGATTCTATAATAGATATAGTAGGATTTAGTATTTGCTATAACTCACTAAATATTGACATTTGCTCGATCAGCCCATTACCAGTAGGCTCTGGTGAAGCCTACTGTCAGCATGGATATATACCAATACCTGCGCCTGCTACCCTTCAAATTTTAAAAGATCATAATATTCATATAAAAAATAACCCCAATATAAAAGAGGAATGCTTAACGCCTACAGGTGCAGCTATATTAAGCACAATAGCAGAAGATTGTACTGCCATGCCAGACATGGATAAAATAATCAGCGTTGGCTATGGAGCTGGTAACAAAATTTTCAACAATAATATTATAAGTAATCTCCGGTTTGTTTTAGGTTTAAAAAACACATAAAATACCAGACTCCTCAATAATGGAATCTGGTATATATAACATTATAAATTTATTCTGAAGCTTTTTATGCCGATTGTGATGAAGAAGCAGACTCTCCTCCCTGGCCTTCTTCAGCGTCAGCAGCAGTGCCCTTAGGAGGCGAAACCCTTAGAACAGGGGTGTCAGGAGGCAGTGTAGTAAAGACTCCCTCAGGATATTTAATATCAGCAACAGTTACTGTTGTATCAATATCTACCACAGCTGTCATATCAACAACAAGAATAGACGGAATATTTTTGGGCAGGCATTGAACTTCAACCTCATCCATCAACTGAAGCATTGTAGCAGCTTTTTTAAAGGCTGGAGCCTCTCCCTCTAACAATATAGGCACTGAAAGAGTAACCTTCTCGTCATCACTAACACGCAAAAACTCTACATTTAAAAGCTCTGCTGATATAGGATCTATGTGAACGTTTTTAACAAGAGCACTTAACCTGTTATTACCCTTATTAAGGGTTACCAGATTAAGGAACTGGTTATAGTACAAATACGTAAAGTTCTTCTTGTCTAAATCTATAGAAACTGGGTCCACCCTGCCACCATAAACAGTAGCTGGCAACCTACCTTCACGCCTTAACATCCTAGGATTAACAGATTTATCTCTATCTGTTACTTGTATTTCCGGAATAATTGTAGACATTTCTTCCAACTTCCTCTCTAGATAAAAAAAGATACTGGGGCGAAAGGATTCGAACCTCTGAATGGCTGGACCAAAACCAGCTGCCTTACCGCTTGGCCACGCCCCAATACTACTTTTTATTTTAACTACCCATGAGTGCATTGTCAATACAAACATGGCATTTCTTTTTCATAATAAGTAAAATCAGTTACATTTTTCAGCAGGTCTTTATATCACAACATATTTAAGGTATTTATTTTTATTATCTTTTTTATATAACTTAAAATTTAAGAGTGATACAAAAGCTTTTCTAATACAGTCAGGGCTAAGTTTTAGGTTATTAAATTTTTCGCAGTTAATTATCTATTAAAAAGTTTCAAATGTAAAGTTATTATATATCATTAAGCTTAAGAAAATTAAATATTAATAATTATTGAAACGGCTGTATTTTGCTTATTATTTTTAAATAATGGCTGAAAAAACTGATATTAAAAAATTTCCGTAGGAAATATATGTGTCTCAATGCCAGATTATTAACACAAGTTAATTTGTAGTAATATATCTTAAGCTAAATGAATAGTAAGTAAGTAAAAAATTAAAGGGTAGATGGCCAGCAACACAGAAAAACTTATAAATAACCTTACTTTTAAAGGCTCAAGCTATCATTGTTTTCTTTGCATTATTGGCCTACCCATTTTCTATGCAATATTACTCTCCACAAGTAAGGTCTTCAACATTTATTCAAACATTTCCTGGCTAGAAATCTTTCTATTATTTTTATTTTCCTCATCAATAGGCATGCTGTATAACATTTTCTGCGGACTAGCTTTAAAAGTCGCATATTCAAAGGAGAAAACAAACAATATAACAAGGAAAGAAACAACCGTTATAAGTAGTCTTCTCGTATTTATGCCTGCAAATATAATAGTGATAAGCTTATTTATTGGGCTATTTGTCACATTAACTTTTAACATCTACACAGGATTACTTTTTGTTGTTTTTTCTTTTGTCTGCACAATTGCTTCTTTTTATATTATTAAAAAAAAACTTGCGTCTATAATAAATAAAGACTACATTAAAAGCAGTAACTTATTATTGTCTCTCTTTATATTCTTTCTTATCGTTCTTAATCCCCTTATTTATATCTCTTTTATTCCTTTGCGTCTTGAAATAGTTGATTTTGTTTTAGTTTCTAACAAAGATATGAGCCCCACTCTTCTTTCAAGAAACCTTGTAGTCGTAGATAAAATATCTGGCCTGGTTAAAAAACCACAAAAAGATGACCTGCTTTACCTGGAATCTCCTATAAGGCCCGGACAAATCGATTTACCATTTAAGACCCTCTTTAAAGATATAAAAAACAACGATTTAGTCTATATAAGAAGACTATTGGCTAAAAATGGCGATACAATAGAAATAAACAGAGAAAAAGGAATTCTCTTAAACAAAACAAAAATTGAAGAAAAATATATAAAAGAACCTGATAACAATATTATTTGCACGATGGCCAGACATTGTGAAGAAAAAACTATCTCAAGAAACTACTACTACGTACTAGGAGATAATAGAAATGCCTGCCAGGATAGTAGAATATGGTCTGAAGTTGATAAAAAATTTATTAAAGGCAAAATTCATTCTGTTATATGGCCTAAAAATAATTTTAAAATTTTTTGACAGAACTTTTCGACAAACAAAAACCCCGACAAACAAAGAAGATTACATTTTGGCAATAAGTTTTGAACATGTTTTGAACATGATCAAACTTTTTTTATTCATAAATTAAATTTACATTTCAAAACAGGGCTAAATCTACTTCCTATAAAACTTCAAAGACTTCTATTTCATTAAACTCAACAATTAATTTTCATTATGGTAAATGTAGGGTAAAATATAAAGAAATTGTAGTGACAAATGAAATTTCATATAGGTAAAATCTATGGAATTTTTACGCAAAAATAGCAAAATTATTGTTGCAATAATAGCTCTTTCATTTATTCTGTGGACAGTTAGTGCAATGTTACTTCCTTTGCTTTTCAGATAAAGGATTAATATAAGTAAATGCTATTTAAACTATTTGGTAAAATACCTGCTCCTGTTAAGGTATGGACTCTATTGGCTGTTATAACCTGTTATTGTTGTTTTATTTTCATAGAAACACCTGTAGTTTCAGCTGCCAGCAAAAATAAACGTGTTGAAGAATATATTAGAAACAAACAAAATATAAACAAAAGAATTCTTCAAATAAAGCAAAAGAAACAACTTATCCAGCAAAAAGAGCATAAGGCCAGACAAGAACTATTATCAAACCAGCATCGTCTTGATTATGCCACAACATCTCTTAGGGATCAGCAATACAGACTAACTCTTGCCAAAAACCAGCTGGATAACCTGGAGTCTAGCCTTGTAAAACTAAATAACGATCAGCTAAAATTAAAGGCCGAAGCAGCTAAAAGAATCCGACAAATCTATAAAGGTGAACACCTTAGCCTATTACATATGATATTAGGAGCTAAGGATATAACAACATTTATAGATAATCTCTATTATCAACAAAGAATGATTCAAAGAGACAAAGAGGTTCTTGATAAACTAAAAGAAAAAACAAGGGAATTAGTATTAATCAGACAAAACCTGCGGGAACAGAAAGAACAAATTATTTCAACAATAAATAGAATAGACAGCCAGAAAAAAGAAATATCTATTGCAATAAACGCAAATAAAGAACTAGTAACAAAGCTAAAAACTGACAGACTCTCTTACGAGTCTGCTGAAAGAGAGCTAGCAAGGGCCTCTAATGATATAGAAAATCAGATTCGAGCCTTAACTGCAACAACCAGTAACACAATCTCCTATGCGACAGGGGCCTTTATCAGGCCGGTTTATGGTGCTATTTCTTCTCCATATGGATGGAGAAGACACCCTATATTTAAATCAAGAAAGTTTCATACTGGAGTAGACATTGCTGGAAAAAACAGATCTCCTATTAAGTCTGCTAACGGTGGCAATGTTATCTATACAGGTTGGTATGGTGGTTATGGAAAAGTTGTTATTGTAGACCATGGCAAATCCATAACAACATTATACGCTCACCTGTCATCTATTAACGTAAGCAAAGGTCAAAAAGTGTCAAAAGGAAGTGTAATAGGTTATGAGGGAAGCACTGGCTACTCTACTGGTCCACATTTACACTTTGAAGTCAGAATAAACGGTAAACACACTAACCCTATGGGATACATAAGATAACTCTGTAATTATTAATAAAACTTTATTTTATAAACTATACAATGCAAATTGCTTCTATTAAATGTGATATACTACACAAAACTGAGAAGCACAAATGTAAGAAAAACAATCATAGCGAAACAATAAGGTATAAGCAGAATAAACATGAACTTAAAAACAAAAAACAAAAGTATCTTAATTATAAGCTTATTAACATTTTTATTTCTCACCAATCAAATATTTGCTCAAACAAAGACAGATCTACCTGTATTAGACTATCTTTCTGAAGGAACTAAAAACGAATCTCTGACTGATAACGAAGCACCAAAAATAGAACCAACAGAATCAGGGCAGGAAGAAATAGAAATAAAAGAAGAAATCCCCCCAGAAAAAGAACTTAAAACAGATCACCAAAAAAAGAAAAAAACAAAACACAAGAAATCAACAAAGAAAGACGAAGAAGAGAAAGAAAATAAAACCTTATCTGCAAGTGCAGTCGTTATAAAAGTAGATAGCGATAAGCTCGAATATATTCAGGATCAGGATATGTTTGTAGCAACAGGAAACGCAAAAGTAGTAGTAGAAGGACAAAATGCAATACTAACTGCAAATAAGGTCATTTATTACCAATCTGGAGAATATATAACAGCAGAAGGCAATCTTCAAATAACAAAAGATGACAAGGTTATAAACGGTGATTACGCTCGTGTTGAGCTTGATAAAGAATCTGCTCTCATAAACAATCCAAACACTGTCATAGAGAGAGTAAGAATGGAAGCAAAAGAGGCAGTGTTGTATCCTGAACTCATAGAATTAAATGACGGGGCTGCTATCCTTGAGCAAGAAAAACTTGACCTTTCTCTTACCGCTGGCGTCTATAAACCGGAAGAAATCAAAAAAAACATGCCTGGATACAGAACGGTTATACCAGCCAACCCCCAAAACAAACCTCCTAAATATAAGATTGTAGCAAGAGAAATTGAACTAGACAGAGCAAAGAAAACTCAAAATCTTATTGTAAAAGATGCAAAAATTTATATTGGCAGATTTAAGCTGGCAAGACTCCCAAGAATGACTCTTACAATAGGTGATGAATCTAAAATTGTAGAAGCGATGCTACCTGAAGTAGGTTTTGATAAAAATATTGCTGGCATATACTTCGGCCCAAGCCTTACACTAGACCTACCTAAAAACTCTATGTTGAGAATTTCCCCGGTATTCTCTGCCGCCGGAAGAAAACACGTAGTAGGTGGTGGCGGAATAGCACGCTTCAGATCCCCTATAAATAACACTGATATCGGTTACACATCAACAGCAGACAGGCTGGTTGTTAAAGGTGAACAGAAAATATTCAGAGATACAACCAAAATAAAATACTATGTCAATGAGTACCCTGAAACAGGCTTTATGGGAATGGGTTTTTATAGACCACTCTATCTTGCTGAACTCGTTGATGAGAGAAAAGTCGTTACAGCATTAAAACATACCCTCTCAACAAGAATATCCGGGGGAATAGCAAGGGATGTAGACTATGGTATAACAACACCAAGAGTACAGGTTCAGGCAAATTTAATGAGTGATGAGCCTATTTTAAGCCTGAAAGACTATATTAAACTACGCCTTCAAACACAGGTTAATTTTGCCGCCTATGGAACAGGTAATACTTATACAATTTTAAGAGGCGGACCAAGAATTGACTGGAACCTCTGGAGACTTTCTCTAAACACTTCCTACTTTCAAGCAGGAATATGGGGGCATACTCCTTTTGTCTTTGATGAATTTATACGTGGCACAAGCAATTTATTATTGGCTGGTGATTTTAAGATTTGCAAATATCTTAGCATCGGTAACATAAGAAGCATGAATCTTTCTAAAAACGGACCCGAACCAAGACTTATGACGGAAAACCAATTTTATGCTAGAGTAGGCCCTGAAGATTTTAAATTTCGTATAGGTTACGATATTTCAAGAAAAAGATCTTTGTTTGGCATAGATCTCTTCTTAGGGTCAGGCCGATCCGCCTTTAATTTCGATAAAATGAAAATATTAAATCCTGATGTAGAGCTAAAATAGGAGTATAATATATCATTATGACCTTAACAGACTGGTTCGCAAATAGAAAAAAAAGTAAAAATGAAATAAAACTAGGTGATATACCTCTCACAGACAAAGAAGTCAAAAAACTGTGGAAGAAATGCAACTATTGCGAGAAAAGCATTCTAACAAAAGAACTTAAAAAGAACATCTTTGTTTGTCCCTTCTGCGACTATCACTTTCGTATTGGCGCAAAAGAAAGAATTTATCATCTCTTAGACGAAAACACTTTTGAAGAAATCAATGCTCATATAAAACCATCCAATCCCCTGGATTTCCATGACACAATGCCTTACCTTGAACGACAGGAAGAGGCTCTCAAGAAAACAGGGCTTAATGAAGCAATAATAACAGGCTATGGATATATCAATGGCTACCAGGTTGGTTTTGGTGCCATGGACTTTTCCTACATGGGTGGAAGCATGGGTTCCGTAGTAGGAGAAAAAACAACCAGACTTATTGAAGGTTGCCTGGAGAAAAAAATCCCTCTTATTACTATAACCTCAACTGGTGGTGCAAGGATGCAAGAAGGAATTCTAAGCTTAATGCAAATGGCAAAAACAAGTTGTGCACTTGCCAGAATGCATGAAGAAAAACTTCTTTATATATCTATTCTCGCAGAACCAACCTTTGGTGGGGTTACAGCAAGCTATGGAACACTTGGTGATATTCTAATAGCAGAAAAAGATGCCAGAATTGGATTTGCCGGAAGAAGAGTAATAGAACAAACTATACGACAAAAGCTGCCTTCTGACTTCCAAACAGCTCAATATCTTTTTAAATTTGGTCAAGTAGATATGATCAGTCACAGAAAAGATTTAAAAGAAACTCTTTATACTCTTCTTAACCTACATAGCCCAGAAAAAATATACCCTCAAAAGAAAAAAGTAGAAACAATGGCAGGTAATTAAACAATGAAAAATGCAACTCCTTTAGAGTTTGAAAGACCCATACATACAATTGAAACAAAAATTGAAGAACTAAAATCTCTGAGTGCTGAAACAGGTATAGATCTAGAGGATCAAATATCTGTATTAAGAAAGCAGGCTGAAACTTTTAAAACAGATTTATACACTAACTTGAAGCCTTCCCAAAGAGTTCAAATCTCCAGGCATCAAAAAAGACCCACTTTTAAGCAATATGTTAGCCTTATAACAGACACCTTTGTAGAATTACACGGGGACAGGCATGGCTCAGACGACAGAGCTATTATAGGCGGCATAGCCCAGCTTAACGGAAGATCTATAATGCTTATAGGAACACAAAAAGGCAATAGTACAAGAGAAAACCTGGAACACAACTTTGGCATGCCACAACCAGAAGGCTATAGAAAAGCATTAAGACTTTTTTATCACGCAAATAAATTTGGAATGCCTATAGTTACTATTATTGATACACCTGGAGCATACCCTGGTATAAAAGCAGAAGAGACCGGACAGGGTGAAGCTATAGCCTTTAACCTCAGAGAAATGGCCAATTTAACTGTTCCATTTGTATCAATAATATCAGGCGAAGGCTGCTCAGGAGGTGCTTTAGGGTTGGCTGTAGCCAATAAAGTTTATCTTTTAGAACATGCCTATTACACCGTAATATCACCTGAAGGCTGTGCCTCAATATTATTCAGAAGCGCTGAAAAGGCTTCCGATGCAGCAGAAGCCCTAAAACTAACAGCTGAGGATTTGTTAAGACTGGGCATTATCGATGGAATCATAAAAGAACCAACAGGTGGAGCTCATAATGACCCTGAATATACAGCAAAAAACATGCTGAATACAATTGTAAATGCTTTAGAAGAACTTGATGGACTTTCTAAAGAAACCTTAAAATCAAGCCGATATGAAAAATTCAGAAAAATGGGAGCTTTTATAGAATAATTTTTATATACACTTATTAAGATACAAACAGAAAGAACGTAATGTTCTTTCTGTTTTATTTAGATGAACGACAATAAAACAACTACCTGCAGCTTCTAAAACTGAGTTATTTAAGATAAAGAAACAATCAGAAAGATTTTTAAACGTTCTAAACAATTAAAACCTGATCCTTTCAAGCAACATAAAAAGATCTAAAGACTTCATGTATACAACAAAATATTGAGTATGTTATAATATTATTAACGTAAATGTTGTATAGTCAAAACACATGTCAGACATGGTTTTCGCATGATCAAGATATTGTATCAACATGTGCAATAAAGAAAATCCCATGTTCAACTTTTAAATAAATCATGGAAGAAATGTTTTTGCATGGTGGTTACAACTCTTAAATCATGAGATAGCATTTAAGTCTTCTAATTATATCTCAGAAAACATGCTCAAAAGATAATTAAGGAGAAATAAAAACCAAAGAACAAACCAGAATGCTAATTAGAGGTTGTTCGTACAGAGAAAAGCATGTAACCACATGTAGAAAACCTGTAGAAAACATGTTAAAAAGCCCTGCATGACTGTCAAACCATGCTGTAGAAAAAAAGTCCCCTGTAGAAAACTTTTTTAATTTTATACACTTTTTTGACAGTTTTTGAACATTTATTTTTTAAGCTATCATTAACTTTAAACCAGTTTTCTACAAAAAATTGAGGTTACTACTGTAACTAATTAAATATTTAATATATTTATTAGAGTAATTCATGTAATATAAAATGAAATTGAGTAATTTTTTCTGTGTAACATATCTGAATGTTGAGGTATGATATTGAGAAGAACCTAATTAAGGAGAGGGGAAAATGCAATTTGTAGTTCAAAAAGAAAACTTGTTAAACGCTTTAAACGCTGTATCTAAAGCTACAACCTCCAGAGGAATTCAACCAATATTAGCAAATATCTTAATAGATGCAATAGATTCAAAAAGCTTAAAACTTGTTGCAACAGATCTTGATATATCGGTTGAAGCAATAATACCGGCAACGGTAACAGAAGAAGGGCAAATAACACTACAGGCAAAAAAACTGATAGAAATTGCAACAAATTTATCAGGAGAAAGTGTTTCATTTGATATTAATACTGAAAAAATGATAGCCAAAATTAATTCCGCACAAGCAAAATTTGAAATAATGGGCATAAGCGCAGATGAATTTCCTAAAATAACCAGGATACAAGAAAAAGAAGAGTTCAAAATAGAGCTAGAATTATACTTAAAGTCTATAAGACAAACAAAATTTGCAGCTGCAAGCTTTGAATCAAATAACGTGTTAAGCGGAGTATATTTAAGTATAAAAAATGACGAGATTGAAGTGGCAGCAACTGATGGTAACAGGTTAGCCAGAAAACAAACAAAACTACCTAACACTTTAGAAAAAGAGTTTTCTGTAGTTGTACCAACAAGAATCTTAGATGAATTATTGAGAATTTCAAGTTCAGGTAGCTATGAAGAGCTTTATATAGGAATTTCAGAAGGTCAAATATCTTTTAGGCTTACAGATAGATATCTGTTATCTAGATTGCTAGAAGGAAGATATCCTGATTATCCAAAGCTAATCCCGGCTAATTACGAAACAATAGTAAGAGCAAATAGAGAAGATCTTGTTTCTTCTATAAGACGTACTTCTGTTATGGCCAATGAAAGAACAAATATTGTAAAACTTGATTTTGAAAAACATAAGCTAAATTTAAGCGCTAATACACCAGATATGGGAGATGCTTCTGATGTAATGGAAGTTGATTTTAAAGAAGGTGGCTTAAAAATAGCATTCAATTATAAGTTTTTAGTAGAAGCGCTGCAAGTTATAGAATCTCATGATGTTAGAATGGAGTTTGGCGGAAGCTTAGCGCCTGCATTGTTAAAAACAGATGAGGACGAAGGGTATCTCTGCTTGATAATGCCTGTTCAGGTTAAGTAAAAGAATTATTTATAGATAAAACCGGACTCAATGGCCCGGTTTTATGGTGTTTAAAGCACTTTTGTAAGAGTTTACTGACCCTTTAATTTGTTTAGTATAGACTTTAGTATGTACGAAAAAAGAAGATAGTTTATGTTTCTGAAATCTTTAAAGTTAATAAATTTTCGAAATTATGAAAATCTTGAGGTTCAGTTTAATAAAAATAAAACAGTTTTAGTCGGTGGTAATGCACAGGGTAAAACTAATTTAGTGGAAGCTATTTGTTTTTTAGCCACACTTGATTCATCAAGAGCTTCATCAGATTCAGAGTATGTTAGATGGGGAAGTGAGAATGCTTTTGTCTCCGGTCTTGTAGAAAAAACAGATAATGTTTTTCTGGATTTAAGTGTTGCAATAAACCCTGGAAAACAGAAACTTTTAAAAGTTAACAAAGTAAAAAAGAGCTCTTTTAATGACTTTTTAGGAAAATTTGTGGTTGTTAGCTTTTCTGTTGACGATTTGTTATTACTTAGAGGGTCACCTAAAGACCGAAGAAAATGGATTGATACAGCAATTTGTCAGTTATACCCTAATTATTATAGCAGGTTAAATATTTTTAATAAGATCAGACAGCAAAAACTAGCTTTGATTAAATCTTTTAATGGTCATGCTACTAATTTAAGTTCAGTTCAGTTAAATATGCTAGAATCCTGGAATGATCAACTTTCTACGGCAGGAAGCAATGTTATTTATTTAAGAGAGAAGTTTTTAAAAGAAGTGGTTCCTTTTGCCAGAGAGAAAAATTTGCAGATCTCTGGAACTAAAGATGATTTAACCGTTAGTTATAATAGTACTGTAGGATATAATTTCTTGTGTCATCTTGATGAATTACCACCAATTGAAAGGATAAAAGAAAGCTATAGTCTTAAAATAGAAGAAAAAACAGAAGAAGAAATATTAAAAGGACAGATACTTGTTGGCCCACATAGAGATGACATATGTTTTTATATTGAAGAAAAAGAAGCAAATACTTTTGCTTCTCAGGGACAGCAAAGAACCATAGTTCTTTCACTTAAATTATCAGAGCTTGAATTAATAAAAAACTCTTTAAAAGAAGAACCCATACTGCTTTTAGATGATGTTTTGGCTGAATTAGATTTATCAAGACAAGAATTTTTGTTTGAAAGTATAGGCTTTGAGAATCAAACAATAATAACCACAACAGATTTAGACTCTTTTAAGGATAAGTGGTTTGATGATATTGATGTCTTTAAAGTAGAAAAAGGAAAACTTATAGATGGATAAGCAGCAAAGAAAACTTACTTCTTTAGAATCTTTATTGCCAGGAGTTGCCAAAAAGCTAGGAATAGAGGCTAGAATGAAAGAAATTATGGTAATGAATTATTGGTCTGAAATAGCCAGGGGAGAAATAGGCAAAGACTCTAGAGCCTATAGTATAACAAAAACAAAAAAAGGCTTTGTTTTAAATATAGCAGCTAAATCAACAATAGTTGCTCAAGAATTATCTATGGTAAAAATACATTTAAAAGACAAAATAAATTCTTTAGCACATCAGGTTGGTTTTAATATATCTGATATTGTTATATCTACTAAATTTTGGGGTGAATTACAAGAATACGATTTGCAGAATACCATGAAAGAGAAAGATGATAATGAAATAATAGAAAACAAAGAGCTTGTTTTAGAAGAAATCAGTCTGGATGAAAAGCAAAAAAGTAGTATTGAAAAAGCCCTGGCGGATTTAACCTTGCAAGAAGATGTAAAGATAAGAATGAAAGAAGTACTGGAAAGAGATTTAAAACTAAAACTATTTAAAGAAAGAATGGGGTATCCTGTTTGTAAATCTTGTGGTGTCTTTTTACGACATTCTTCTCAAAACTATTGCCCTGTATGCAGGTTTCAATAAAATATTCAAATGTTAATACTTTCTTGAAAAAGCTTCCTTCTGTTGATATTTTTCGATTTAACAACGAATTGTTTTTTAAACTATCTTTCTATATTTTGTATTCTAACTCAGGATTAATGGCTCTTAAAACTTGAAATCTGTTAATGTTATTAAAAACTTTTAAAAATATAAGTGCTTACTAACATGTGCTATTCATGTTATTAGTTGTTTTATCTGGTGAAGATAGATATTTTTCAAGAAGATTGCCAATGATAATAAACTTAAAATCCTTTTCTATGAGGACTGAAAAGCATCCAATTATTGCATAAATAATGTATAAAAAAGAGCAAAATAAAATCAAGATAAAAATAAGAAAAGGAATGCAAAAGAAAACAAAAAATAATGGGTCAGGTTCATTAGAACTGTTTGCTGCAGAAGAACCGATTATTGCTATAATAGTTATAAAAAAAGACCCTGCATAGAGCGTCATTCCTAAAAAGAATAATATAAGACCACTGAATTGGTATAGTATATTCTGAAGAGAATGAAAAGTGACATAAGTTGATTTTTCTTTGTATATTAACCACAATGAGAAAGGTATAAACAGACCAAGAAAAGGTATTATAATACTCAAATACATTATTGCCGCAATAATGATTTCTTCTTTTTTAGAATTGAATGTTTTTTCCATGAAATAAACCTGATTATAAATACTCAAAACATTCTAAAAACTATTTTACTAAGAAAATTGTAAATTGTTTAATTTTTTGTTTGCATGGTCTTCAAAATTTGCAGATAATGTCTAGCGTTAAATAAAAGCATTTTGGATAATTATTTTTCTCAAGATTATTTAAAAATAAGTTTTAAAAAACACTAATATAAAAAATAAATTAACTTTTGTAAGTATTTAACAAAAATTAAGTTCATTATAATATCTAGATTCTTAATTAATAACAAACCAAAAGCAGCTTAATACTTTGTATAAAAAAAAAGTAGTTAAAATTTCTTGTTTACAGCAGACTTTTCTTTAGATATTATAGATAAGATAATCTAAATGGCTAAATTTTTAGGACTTTTTTACAAATAAGATTTACTCAAACCATGACGGTTTTTTATAAAAGATACAATACAAAGTAACAAATAAAAGTATACTTTTGTCTAAACGCTGGGATAAGAGGCAGTAGTAATTATGGCAGATAACACAACAATGACTTACGATGCAGATAAGATACGGGTTTTAGAAGGCCTAGAGGCCGTTAGAATGCGGCCAGGTATGTATATAGGCTCAACGGGGCCTAAGGGATTACATCACTTATTGTTTGAAATTGTAGATAATTCTGTTGATGAAGCGCTGGCAGGTTATTGCAAAGAAATACGTGTGTATATAAATAAAGATAACAGTGTCACAGTCGAAGATGATGGAAGAGGTATTCCAGTAGGGGTAAAAGAAGAATCAGGTAAATCTGCCCTGGAGGTTGTTCATACTGTTTTGCATGCTGGTGGTAAATTTGGTGATGGTGGGTATAAGGTTTCTGGAGGGTTGCACGGAGTTGGTGCTTCTGTTGTTAACGCTTTGTCTGAAAAGTTTATTGTTGATGTTTCAAGGGATGGTTGGGTTTACAGGCAGTCTTATTTTAGAGGAGAGCCTACCTCTTCGGTTGTTAAGGTTAAAGAAACTGATAAAACCGGTACAAAAACAACTTTTTGGCCAGATCCTGAAATTTTTAGAGAAACAACAGTTATGGATACTGATCTTATAGCTAATAGACTCAGGGAAATGGCCTTTCTTAATAAAGGTTTAAAGATAATCTTTTTGTCGCCTTCTAGAGAAGAACCTGAAGATTATTATTATGAAGGTGGTATAGCAAGTTATGTTGATTTTTTAAATAAAAATAAAACTGCTGTCCAGCCATCAGTCTTTTATGTTGAATCATTAAAGGATGGTGTAACTGTTGAACTTGCTTTACAGTATACAGATTCTTTTAACGAGACGATTTTGAGTTTTGCTAATAATATAAATACTCATCATGGAGGTACACATTTAACAGGGTTTAGAAACGCTCTCACGAGAGCTATAAACGACTATGCCAGGAAAAATGGTCTACTCAAAGAGAGTGATGATAACTTAACAGGTGACGATGTAAGAGAAGGTCTTACTGCAATAGTTAGTGTTAAGGTTCCAGAACCTCAATTTGAAGGGCAAACAAAGGAGAAGCTTGGAAATACTGAGGTTCAGGGAGTGGTACAGGGTGTCTTTTCTTCAGAATTTGGAGACTGGATGGATATGAATCCAAAAGACTCCAAGAATATAATTGGCAAGGCTATTCAGGCTTTTAGGGCCCGTGAAGCAGCAAGAAAAGCTAGAGAGCTAACAAGAAGAAAGTCTGCGCTGGAAAACTCTACATTGCCGGGTAAATTAGCAGATTGCTCTAACAGAGACCCTGATAAATGTGAAATATTTATTGTTGAGGGTGATTCTGCTGGAGGAAGTGCTAAGCAGGGCAGGAACCGTATGTTTCAGGCTATATTGCCATTGAGAGGGAAAATCCTGAATGTTGAAAGGGCAAGAATAGATAAAATCTATAATAATAATGAGATACAGTCTCTGATTCAGGCTTTAGGAATAGCTATAAGTCGTGATAAAGAAGAGTTTGAGATGGATAAACTCAGATATCATAAGATTATTATTATGACTGATGCTGATGTGGATGGTGCTCACATTAGAACGTTGCTACTGACTTTTTTCTACAGATATTCAAGGCCACTTGTTGAGAAAGGTTATGTTTATATTGCACAACCACCCTTATATAAAGTAAGTGTTGGAAAAAAATCAGAATATTTGTATGATGACAGAGCCCTTGTTAAAATGCTTATTGAAAGAGGCTTAAATGGGGTTACTTTGTTTAACTTTAATAAAACTGTATCCTGTCAGGATGAAGACTTAATAAAGAAAATAAATGATATAACTATTTTCTATAGTAATTTTAACAATCCTATTATTGGTCATTTCCCCAGTGAAATTATAATAGCTCTTCTGGAAGAAGAGGCAATGGCTGAGGAATTTGATACTCTGGAAGCTCTTGATGGTTTAAAAATTAGACTTAATAACTATATTACAAAATACAATCTTCCATATTCTATTGAAACACAGCTTGATAATGAATCAAACAAGAATAGTTTAACTGTTATTAATGGAAGTGGAGAAAATGAGGCTCAGTATATTAACTCTACTTTATTAAGAACGAATGAGTATAATCGTATAAAGACGGCTTATGCCAATGTAAAACAGTTTGTAATATATGAAAAATATCCAATAGTTTTGGTTTTTGATAACAAAAATGAGTATCAAATCACTAGCTATAATCAGCTTAAGCAGTTGATTGAAGATAGAGGAAAGAAAGGTGTATCAATCCAGAGGTTTAAGGGCCTTGGAGAGATGATGCCAGACCAGCTCTGGGAAACTACAATGAATCCTGCAAACAGAGTATTAAGACAGGTTGACATTGAAGATGCAGCTATGTGTGATTCATTATTTGATATTCTTATGGGCGAGCGTGTTGAACCACGACGTGAGTTTATTGAACGCAATGCCATGTATGTAAAAAATCTTGATATTTAATATAATTAGGTTTAAATGGTTAAAAGTTAAAGAACTTCGTAAAATTTTACCTGTTTGTTAGAGTAAATGAGTTTAAATTTGTCAGGGTTGTTTTTAAACTTATTAATGCCTTTTAATCCATAGTCTTTTAGTTCTAGTTGTCCTATATAAACATAATTTATGCGATATTTATTTAGTAAGTTATAGGCTTTTTCTGTGTCTTCTGTTGAATAAATAGTTTCTATGTCTTCAACTCTTCTTTTTATATCATCTCTTTCTACTGCACGTTGAGTTAAATGATGGGTCCATCCTGCAACAGTAGGAATACCAGTATTTGTAACTATTCGTGTGTAATCACTATAGCTAATACCAGTTGCCTCTAATATTACACAATTCTTGTCTTTTATGTTTTTGTTAATCCATTGTACTGCTTGATACTCTGATGGATTACTGTATTTGAGGTATGCTAATCCGTTAATGGTTTTTACTGGTTTATACCCATTGGTTTTATCTGTAAAACTAAAGCCAACAACAGCAGCTATAGATGTAAAACATGCAAGTGAAAGGAGAACAGCAGCAGGTATAAACCATATGAGTTTTAAAGATTCTATATAAATATTAGCAGAAGCTCTAAAAGCATAGTAATAAGGTTTAAAGATATAATAGAGTGTATACGTGGCGCAAATAGCAAAAATATACCATACTTCAAGGAAAAATTTGAATATAGTATTCATATGATCATAAATAAAGAATGTTTCTGTGAAGAAAGTGATGATTAAACCAAAAGTTATTAACCCGCAAATAAGTTTTATAATCTTTTCTTTAAGAATTATAAATGTTGCAATAGCTAATATAATTAAAACAGCATTAAAAATAATAGTGGTATATGCGCCAAAATAGTCAGATATCATTAATAAATACCGGTTAAACTCTAAAATAGGGTTATTTAAAGAAGATGTTAATACCTCAAAATAAGAAGAAAAAATTAAACTAGAAAAGTTTGAATGCATTATTAATAAACATAAAAGAAGTATTAAAAAAGTTATAAAAATCCAGCTAAAGAGGGAAGAGATGTTGTAAGAATAGTTCTTATGAAGTTTTTTTCGTGTTTCTTTAAATATTTCAAAGAGAAATAAGCTTACGAAGATAAAAAGGAAAAGTCCCCAGACAAAGACAAAGTCCTGGATCATAACAGCCTCGTTTTCGTAAACTCGTCCGAATCCTATAACAGAAACTTTTTTAGTGGAGAGCCAGTATGGTAAAAACCATATAAAACTTGAAAAGCCTATGCAAAATAGTAATGAATATTGTTTTAACAGGTAATGAAGATTTTTGCTGGGCTTATATTCTTTAGTTGTTAAAATAAGTGCAAGGGTGAAGCATACGAATAATGTTGCTGATGCACCTGGAAAATCCCATGAGTTTGTTATTGATATAGTTCCCAGTATGAAACCGGTTAGCAATATAACTGGTAATGTAATAGTTTCTTTGTTGACTATCCTTAAAAAGGCAAAAACCCCAACATATATTAAGAATATAAAAATTGGCATTACGCAAACGTGTCCATGCAGATCTCCAAAAATAAAACTCCATAGAGGATATTCGTTTATAGTCTTAGGAATAACCCTTGTTGTTGCCCAGAAAAGGTGATAGTCAATAGGCTTTTCCATCAGTAATCTGATTGCAGATATGTTGCCCAGGAATACAGTAAAAATACCTGCTAATAAGCTGTAATAGTAGCTTCTTGTAAGAAGATAGAGAACTCCGCAACTTGCGCAGAAAGTTAGACCAGCAATTGTTCCTAGCGCCAGGTTATAAGCAAAAAAGCCAGGTATGAAAGTTAGTTTTGCAAGTGTGGCAAACATAAAATAGCCAAAATAATAATAGTTTAATTTGTTTCCACTAAACCATATTTCGTCTGGTGGTAAGTGGTCTATTATTATCAAATTGTTAAAAATTCCAAAATCCATGGGCTTTTCACCAGAGAAAATCTCGGGTGAGAGAGTTCTAAAAATTAAGAAGATTAAGAAACAGCTAATTAAAGCTAATTTAGATAGTGCTATTGTGTCTATATTATTTTTAGCCCACACTAAAACGGAATTCTTGTTAATGTATAAGTAGTAAAAGCTTAATGATAAAAGGATAAGGAATATTATTAAAATGAAAAAGAAGTTGTATTTGATAAAATGTAGTGATGCAAGTATCCATGTTGTGTAACAAAGTACTAATATCCCAAGTAGATGAGAGAAAAAGATTATAGAACCATTATTATTTTTAAATATAATATGGCTGATTACAAATCCTACAATACTTAAGAGTTCGAGTAATACAATCCAGATAATTATTATAGCTATTTCATCAACAATAGAATATGTAATTTCCTTTTCCGCTTCTTTTTTATGTATACTTAATGCTTGATCTTTTGTTAAAGACAACTCTCCTTCTTCTTCAAGCATTTGTTTATATTCTTCTTTTGAATAAGATTCTACTTTTTTAAATATTAAAACTTTGGGATGGTCATAGACTGAAAAAGATTCGTCTGATGTATCATCGTTAAACTCAATACCTAAAATAGAAGGATAGGAATAAAAATCTTTAATAAGTTTAAATCCAAGTCTATTGGTAAATAGTAAATCAAAATACTTTGTTGTTATAGGATATCGCTCTTTTACGTTGTATGTAGCACCATATAATCGTCTTGTTGGAGCAACAATATATTCTCCGTTTTCAAGATGTTTGGCGAGGTATTCAGATTTTCTATCGTCTTCAGTTTCGCATTGAAAATGTTCATACAGTTCTAATGCTACTATTTCATATTCTTTTCTGTCTATAGATCTAATGTGCTGTGGAAAGCCTTCCTCCCAATGTTGACTGAGTATTACAGAATTAGCTGGAATGTTTTTATAAAACCACATAGAGCTTTCTATAAAGGTGTGAGGTTTCATATAAATGCTGAAAAATGCCAGCGCATAAAAAAGAGTATAGCCCAGAAAAAGAGTAGTAAGCGTGTATCTGAAAAATTTGTTAATGTTTATTGTCTTTAAATAACCAAGTAACGCTAAAAAATAATATCCGGTAAAGAGACAATAAAAAGGAATTAATGGTAACATGTATCTTAAAAACTTTGATTCAAAAGTATTTATAGTTATAAAATAAGGTAAAGCCCATAATAAAAGAATTACATGTTTGGACTTTACAGGATGAATAATGCTGTAAAATATTGCTATAAAAAAACTAATAATGCTAAAAATTCCCAGAGGAAGCCCCAGGCATCTAAGAGTTAGTTCTTTAAAGTAATATATTAAGAAAGGAGTGCCAACATATTGTTGAAGAAAACAGGAATTAGCATGTTTTTGCATATTTATCTGTTCTATTACAGAGTTAAGATACTGTTGCATGTTTAAATATGCATAAGGTTGAGATATAAAGTTTATAATTAAGGCAATAACTCCACATAAACCAAAAAATAAGTAGGGTTTAAGTTTTAATGCTTTTTTTGTTCTCCTCAGATTTATAACATGGCAAATGAAAAACATGATAACTAGTGGGGCGGCGGAGGCTTTTACAGCCAAAGCTAATCCGATTAATATTGAAACTATTAAATAAGTTTTCAAAGAACATTTTGAATAATAGATATCAATCAAATAATAAATAGTAGCGGTTATAAAAAATGTTAACAGTATGTCAACTGTGGCAAAATGACTATTTTGAATGTGTATAACAGCTATAGCCAAAAGAAAGCTGGAGATTAGGCCTGTTTCCTTGTTATAGAGTTTGTTGCCTATGAGATAAACAAACAGTACAGTTAATACGCCTGCAGTGGCTGAAATCAACCTTCCTATAACAAGATAGTTTTGTAGTAGCATAAAATGAGGCAACAGTTTTGCACATATGAAATTGACAATACAGGCAAGATATATTGGTAAAGAACCATATGCATATAGGCCTGGATCAAGATTTAGTTCCATAAAGTCTATTCTGTTACCAGCCTGGTCCAGAGCTCTTTCATCTGGATGTAGACTGTATAAATGATCCCAGTTGTAGCCAGAGTATCTCAGAATGGCTGCTAGTACAAGTATACAGGCTACTAATATTATATATTTATGCCTGCAAATAAATTGCCAGATTTTTAATGTTTTAGAGTTTTCCATAATAAGATTTTATTAACTAGAATTAATTTTATAAATTATAACGTAGAGTTTTTTGTATAAGAAAAAATATTATTAGGTTTAAAGTGGCTTAAATATTCATTTTTTTAAACATTTTTTCTGGAATATGTTTAATAATATTCATTATGAAGAACCAGAACCATTTTGTGTATATAATATCCTTTTTAGTTTGTTGTGCTTTGAAAATATCTTTAGCAACTTCCTCTGGTTGAGCGGTTAGCTTTTCTGGAAGATCCATATTCTCTGTCATTTTAGTTGCAACAAACCCTGGTTTTACTGTTAATACGCTTACATTTGATTTGGATAGACGGTTTCTTAGGCCTGAAAGATATATGCTAAAGGCTCCTTTAGCACTACCGTAGATATAGTTTTTTGCACGGCCTCTGTCTCCGGCACAGGAGCTTATTCCAACTATTGAACCGGATTGCTTTTCTTCAAAATCGTTAGCTATAACATTTAAAATAGAAACAGAGCCAGTATAATTTGTATCTATAACCTTTTGGGTTTCTTTAAAAGATTTTTGACCCTCAATTTGTTCACCCTGGTAGCCAAAAATGCATATAACTATTGTAGGTTTTGGTTGAAGAAAGTGATAAAAATCATAATGTTTTTCAAATTCTGTTGCATCAAAAAATAAAGGCATTGCTTCAATGTTATATCTTATATTTAGATTTTTAGCATCTTTTTCGAGCTCGTCAATCTTTCTTCCTGCTAGATAAATATTATATTTTTTACTTGCATACATGTGAGAAAGAGCTTTTGCAATGTCGGATCCTGCTCCGAGAATTAATACATAATCCATATTATATTTTTATCCTCTTAGATTGCAGTGATTGAAACTTATTATGGTTATCAAGTTGATGTTTTATTCTTCTAAAGATTTCTGCTCGCTCATAACTTTTGTTGAATGTTTCTTCTGTCATTCTGGTGTCTTTAGTAAGATATAACCTTCCTCCATTTTCCAGAACGATTTCATCAAGTTTATTTAACAATTCAAAAACCCCGGGTTTGATAGGAAAATCAAGAGCTAAAGTATATCCTTCTTTTGGGAATGAAATTAAATTATCCTGTTCTCCAAATAATTTTAATACAGCTAAAAAAGAACAGGAACCGCTGTTGCTTATCTCTGTGAGTATTTTTTCCAGGCCATTATAGCTTGTTTCTTTTGGTAGTACAAACTGATATTGGGTAAACCCTCTTTTGCCGTAAATACGATTCCAGTTGTTTATTCCATCCAGAGGGTAAAAGAACTTGTCATAATCTATAATAAACTTTTTCTTTTTGCTTAATTGCTTGTTATAGTAAAGAAAATTGAAAGCCTTAACAGAAAGAGTGTTGAGAGAGAAATTTGGAAAAAATAAAGGTATATCTAATTTTGCTGGGGCCCCAGTTTTTAAAGGATTGTTAGAGAATTTTGTTCCCTCTAAATCTCTAACAGAAGCATGTTCTCCTCTCATTAATATACTTCGACCCAGCTTTTTGCCTTTTGATAAGCAGTCTATCCATGCGACAGAGTAAGTGTAATCTTTTGATTCTTCAAAGTGTTTCATTATTGATTCAAGGTTTTCTGCTTTTATTGATTCTTGAATAATGTAAGAAGTTTCTATTTTTTTAAGTTTAAAGCAAGCATTTAGTATTATACCTGTTAGTCCCATACCTCCACAGGTTGACCAAAACAGGTTACTATTGTTGTTTTTAGAGCAACTGGAAATGCTTCCATCTGAAAGCATTATGTCCATTGAAATTATATGATTTGATATGGATCCTCCTACATGGTGATTTTTGCCATGTACGTCAGATGCAATTGCTCCTCCTATTGTGACAAATTTTGTTCCTGGTGTTACTGGTAAAAAGAGTCCTCTAGGAACAAAAATTGATAATAAATCTTCTAATGTTACTCCAGACTCACAGCATACGGTCTGTTCAACCTCATTAAAATCAATTATACGGTTATATTTTAATGTTGAAATAATATTTTTGCAGAGTGAGCTATCCCCATAGCATCTACCCATGCCTCTTGCTATTATTTCTTCCGAACTTGTAAGCAGTTTTTTGAGTTCTTTTTCTGAAGAGAAAGAGCTTACGCTGGCTTCAATCTCTGGAAAATTTCCCCAGTTAGTTACTTTTTGTGATTTCATTTGTTTTGCCTTTTAGTATCCTATTATTCTGTTCCAGTATATCATTAAAGAGCAAGTAACAAGCCATAAAATAATAGTTATCTGCAAGAAGCGATCTTTAATAAGAATATTTGTAGGGCTTCCACTATTGTTTTCGACAAGAGTTATTTGTAAATATCTTATCAAACCAGTTATTACAAAAATTGTTGAGAGGTATAAGTATTCAGAATTAAATTTTTCAAGAGTTTGATTTGATACGGTATACATTATATATGCAACTATTACAATAGAGGCCATTATAATCATTGAAGCATTAATAAAGTCAAGATTATATCCATCAATATTTTTTCGTGTTTGAATATTTTCTGTGGTCGAAAGTAAAACGTCATCTCTTCTTTTTGCAAGAGCAAGAAATAGAGCTAGCAGGAATGTCATAATAATTAACCATTCAGAAGCAGGAACATTAATTACTATTGCGCCAGAAAATACCCTTAGTACAAACCCTACTGCTATTATAATAATATCAATAATTGCTATATGTTTTAGTTTGAAAGAATATAAAAGATTCATTATCAGGTAGCCCGACAAAATAAGTAAAAAGTATATGTTCAATATGTAAGCTATAGAAAGGCCGGAGCAAAGAAGTACAGACATTATTTTTAATGCGTTGTTGACAGTTATCTTGCCGGATGTAATAGGTCTTAGTTTTTTTGTTGGATGGTTTTTATCTTCATTTAGATCTTTGATATCATTAATAATATAGATTGCACTTGCAATTAAAGAAAAAGCAATAAATGCTATTAAAGATTTTAGGGCCAGTTCAATATTGGTAATATTCAATGAGAATATTAAAGGCATGAAAATAAAGAGGTTTTTTAAGTATTGATGCGGTCTAAGGAGGCTTAAATAATTTTTGATCATTTACTTGCTCTTATTGCCTTTCCCCTTTTTTAGCGCTATCAAAGAATTATATGTTTTATATGACATACATGCATCATTTGTCTGATCGATCTCGGTTATTAGCTGGAATGTTTGTATAACAAAAACAATGTATATAACAATGTTAAAGAACTAACAGTGTAAGTATTTTTAATGTTATTTGAATTATTTTTTTTATGTTGGGAAATCAATTTCTGTAAGGTTTTTGTCAACAATGGAAGGTATTTCTTTAGATCTTTTAGTGTCGAGTTTTAATAAGGTAATCAGATAAGAGGTTTGTCTTAAGCGTTTTAACAGGAGCTCAAGAATAATTTTAATCTGTGTTGGAGTATCTTTTAAGTAGCTGAGAAACTCCTCTTTGCTAATAACAATTACCTCAAGGTCATTTATTGCATAAACAGATGCAGACCTGGGGCTATCATCAAACAGGCACATCTCTCCAAAAATTTGACCAGGTCCAAGGGTTGCTATTACAACTTCGGTGTCATCAAGAGTTTGCTTTTTAATTTCAACATGTCCTTTGTTTATAACATAAGCTTCTTCCCCGGGAGTACCTTCTACAAGTATTGTTTCGCCCTTTTTGAAAAATTTTGTATTTTGAGAAGTCATTATCTGATCCCTATTTCAACATTACGTATATTTATTTTATAACAGAATTTATAAATTTAAAAATGTCCAATTAGTTAAAATATTATTTAAAAATAAACCTGTAGTTTTAAATAAAGTAAATAAAAATTTGCTTGTTGAGTAGTTGTTGATATAAACTATAATTAAGCAAAGCTAAGAAAGGAAAAGTTTTAAGAAGCTTGAATAAAGGTTTAAAAGGGTACAAATTTCGTGACTGAAGAATCAATTAAAAATGAAAAAACTCCTAGTTTTCTGAATGTTCAGCATAAAGCAAAAGAGGGGAAACTTTATACTCTTCTTGTTGTAGATGATGAGATCGATAATGTTAGCTTACTTAAAAGAACCTTTAGAAGAGAGTATAATGTTTTGACTGCCACAAGTGGTTTTGAGGCATTAGATGTTTTGACTTCTGTGGAATCAGACGTTGCTTTGATTATAAGTGATCAAAGAATGCCTGGAATGACAGGCACAGAGTTTATGTCCAAAACCGTAGATACACATCCAAATACCCTTAGAATATTGTTGACAGGTTATTCTGATATTGATGCAATGATAGATGGCATTAATAAGTGTGAACTATTTCAATATGTTACTAAACCCTGGAATCCTTCCGAGCTAAAAATTATTGTAGATCGAGCTATAGAAACTTATCAACTTGCTTTGACAAAAAAATCCTTACTGAAACAGTTGAGAGAACTGTTGTATACTACCATACAGGCTATATCAGAAGCTCTGGACGAAAAAGATACCTATACTCATGGACATTCGAAACGAGTCACTTTATATTCTTTGATATTAGGAAGAGCTATGAACTTGGATACTGCCACACTAGAGAAATTACAGTTAGCAGGTTTATTACATGACATAGGTAAAATAGGTACCCCTGAGCGTATTCTGAATAAACCTGGCGGTCTTACACACGAAGAATTTAATATTATTAAAAAGCATCCAAGAGCTGGAAAAGAAATATTGAAGAATATCAAACAACTAAAAGATATCTCCGCCTGGTTAAGGAGCCACCACGAGAAATATGACGGCACTGGTTATCCAGATGGCCTTAAAGGAGAGGAAATACCATTGCCTGCTAGAATCCTTGCAGTTGCCGATACATATGATGCAATGACTTCTGATAGGGCTTATAGAAAAGGCTTACCGCATGAAGTAGCTCTTGAAGAGATTAAACGTTGTGCTAATACACAATTTGATCCAATGGTAGTTGATGTTTTCTTGAAGAAAGAAAAGTTTTTTAAAGAAGCGAAAGAAGCTTCTAGTACTGATGAAACTTTTAATGAATATGCGGTAATTGTCCCTGATGATGAGACGATAGAATTTTAATATTTTGATTATGGTTAATATTTATAACTGCTGCTATAAAACAATAAAAAAGCAGTATAATGCACTTCTTAAACACGAAGAAGGTGTTTTGGTTGATCGGGATATTGAAGAAATTCACCAGATGAGAGTAGCTGTTAGGCGTATAAGAGCGGCTTTAATTGCTTTTGAGCCTTGTTTGAATCAGAGTTATGTCTCATTATTTATTGATGATTTAAAACAACTGGCTTCTAAGCTTGGTGCTGTTAGAGATTTGGATGTTTCCATAGTTTCTTTTAATGCTTATATAGAACAGTTTCCTGAGAATGATGGCATTAAGTATCTAATTAATCATTACCAGGCTAAAAGAAAATCTAATTTGAAAAAGCTTTTTAAGTTTTTAAAAAGTAAAAAATATACAAAACTAAAGAAGAAGTTGCTTATTTTTATTGATCATCTTAAAGATGAAAGTAATAAACCAGATACAGAAAAACAATATAACGCTTTCTATAAAAGTTTTGAAGAATTAATTGATGAAGTTTTTTCTTTTAAAAAGATAGATAATATAAAAGATTCTGAAAAAGACTTGCATAACCTTAGAATCGCGATAAAACACTTGCGATATAATCTTGAATTTATTAGTTTGCAGGAAAAAGAAGCAAAGAAAATTCTTAGAAAACTCAAATATTATCAGGAAAAACTGGGAGTGATTAATGATTGTAACATAATGAACAAACGAATAAACAAGCTGTTGAAAAAACAAACCCTTGATTCTAATATTTTAAACTTGATATCAAACTTTATTGCCTTTAATAGGGAATTAAAAACCAATGAAAAGTCTAAAATTGACCTTCCCTGGAATACATTATCAGATAAAGAAATTAAAAAACTATATATTCCAGAGACATGATTCTTTTCCTGAAGACATTTCATCTTGTTGTGTGTAGTAGATAACATATATGGTTGAAATTTATTATGAACGATGTATTTGACTTTATAGCCATAAAAAAATTGCAAGTAGAGTTGTTGTTGAAAGTATTAACAGGTGACCTTTCTTTAGGTGGTGTAAGTATGGACAATTTATATGTTAGTATTTTACCTCCCTTTGATGGGTTATATTTGATTGAATTTGCTGATTATTTACCTGTAACTAGATATGGTGATGTTAATGCATTAAGGTATCTACAAACCATAGCAAGAAGCTTTAATATAGTATTCTACTTATATAAGAATGATCAAACATTAAAATCTAAATATCAAAAATATATTAGAGGCAAACTTGAGTTAGAACATAAGGGAGAGAAAGCTTTAACGAAAGGACTAAGGTTTGACCTGGTTATTGATGATAATGAATTAATAGAACATGTGCAAAAAGTCTGGTCTAATAGTTATTCTGATGGTGATTTAAAACCTCATGTATATCAAATAGTAAAAGATAAAAAGATTTTAGAGAAACCTATAGAAGTAGAATATACAAAATTTTATGCTCAATGATAACAGTTTTTCATATGAAAAACAGGAAAAATCTGATATTGTTAGAACGCTATTTGATAAAATAGCACCGGTTTACGATTTGTTAAATGATATAATAAGTTTAAAACAGCATAAAAGATGGAAAAAAGAGGCTATAAATATTATTGATATTAAGACTGGTGATAAAATACTTGATTTGTGTTGTGGTAGTGGAGATGTATCACAATTAATAATGGAAAATAGCCCTGATAATATTGAAATATTTGCTGTGGATTTTTCTGAATCAATGATTGAAAAGGCCCATGAAAAACTTCAAAACTTTAATAATGTTAAAATTATTTGTGCTGATGCAATGTCTTTACCTTTCGAAAAAGAAAGCTTTGATTGTATAATAATAAGTTTTGGATTTAGAAATCTGGAAAATCTTTCAAAATCTCTTTTAGAAATGAATCGTGTTTTAAAACCTGGTGGCACTATGGTTATATTAGATTTTGGAAAGCCCGAAAAATATGTTTTTAAAGTAATATTTGATATATATTTTAATACCTGTGTTCCCATAATTGGTAAAATTTTTAATAATTATAATGAATATGCTTATTTACCTGCTTCTATAAAAATTTATCCTTCACCTTCTTCTTTAATAGAATTAATCTCAGAAGCAGGATTTATAAATGTTTCTAATAAAGACTGTTTTTTCGGGTTCGTTTCTATACAAAAAGGTATTAAATAATAAACAATTATTAAGCCTAAAAACCTTTGCTATTGCCGCATCCTAACTATTATTATTAATGTAAAACATGTTTCATATCCTGTTTATGTTATATCATTAGATTTGTTCTTAAACGAAGTTTGTTATTTAAAGGATTTATTTATGAATAGCAATGCAATTAAAAAAGGTATAGAAAAAACTCCTCATAGAGCTTTATTATATGGAACAGGTTTGTCTGAATCACAAATAAACAGATCTTTTATTGGTATTGCTAGCTCTTTTACAGACCTTATTCCAGGTCATGTTGATTTGCGTATACTTGAAAGACATATAGAAAAGGGCATACATTCTGCTGGAGGAACCTCCTTTGTTTTTGGTGTTCCTGCAATATGTGATGGTATAGCTATGGGCCATAAAGGTATGCATTATTCCCTTCCGTCTAGAGAGCTTATTGCTGATGTTGTTGAGTCTATAGCACTGGCACATTCTCTTGATGGCCTTGTTCTACTTACAAATTGTGACAAGATAACTCCGGGAATGATCATGGCAATGGCCAGGTTGAATATTCCATCTATTGTTGTTACAGCTGGACCAATGATTTCAGGTAGATATGAAGGAAGAAGACTTTCTTTTGTTAGAGATACCTTCGAGGCAATAGGAAAGTGTTGTAATGGCGAAATAACAGAAAAAGAATTATCTGAACTTGAAATGGAATCATGCCCCGGGGTGGGCTCATGCCAGGGGCTTTATACTGCTAATACCATGGCATGCCTTACTGAGGTTATGGGTTTAAGTCTTGCCGGGTCAGGAACGGCACTTGCTGTTTCTGCCAAAAAACGCAGAATGGCCTACGAGTCCGGGGTGCGTATTGTTGAGATGGTAGCTTATCAGTTAAAGCCTGAATCATTAATAACAAAGGATTCAATTGAGAATGCTATAAGACTAGATATGGCTCTGGGCGGATCTACAAATTCAACATTGCATCTTTTGGCTATTGCTAATGAGGCTAAAGTAGATGTAACCCTTAACGATTTTGATACTCTGAGCAAAGAAACCCCGCAAATAGTTAAACTAAGACCATCTGGGGATCATTTTATGGAAGACCTGGAATTTGCAGGAGGTATACCAGCTGTTCTAAATACATTGTCTTCTAAACTGGTTGATACTCCTACGGTATCCAGGATGACAATAAAGCAAATAGCCCAAAAAGCTAAAGTTTATGATACCAATGTTATTCATGATTTAGAAAATCCATATTCTATAGAAGGCGGCATTGCTGTTTTAAAAGGTAATTTAGCACCAGATGGTTCTGTTGTAAAAACTTTGGGTATTGATCCTTCAATGTTAGTATTCAAAGGAAAAGCCAGGGTGTTTGAAAGTGAAGAAGCTTCTGTTAAAGCAATTATGGAAAATAAGATTAACAGGGGTGATGTTGTAATAATAAGATATGAAGGTCCTAAAGGTGGTCCGGGCATGCGTGAAATGCTTGCTCCAACTTCAGCTATTGTTGGCAAGGGTCTTGGCCCATATGTCGCACTTATAACTGACGGACGTTTTTCTGGAGGCACAAGAGGCTTGTGTATAGGTCATGTTTCGCCCGAGGCAATGGAAGGTGGCCTCATGTCTCTTGTTAGTGATGGTGATATTATTGAAATAGATGTTAATAAGCGATTATTGAATCTTTCAGTATCTGACGAAGAAATAATAAAACGAAAGCAAAATTGGGTAGCACCTGAGCCTAAAATTAAAGAGGGATATTTATCAAGATATTCTGCTTTTGTTACAGCTGCTTCTACTGGTGCTGTGTTTAAAAAATAGCTTTTTATGCTTTCAATTATTAAAAAAGTTAAGCCTATTTTTCTCAAAAACCTTGACTAAATACTTTTTTGATTTATTCTAGTTCTACTGGATATTGACTTTTGAGTTATTAAGCCACCCAAAAATAGGTATAAAAATGGAATTCTTATTAACCCAAAACATAATAATTTTAGTTATCTTAGCAGTGATTATTATTCTTGAAGACACCTCACTGCCTGATAAACTATAGTTTTAGTATTAAAGAATCAAAAGGCTGTGAGGTTAAAATAAAAAACCCACAGCTTTTTTATTTAAATTGATTATAATGTCGTAACCATGAAGGTAGAGAAAGATGACGAAGACAAAAACACAAACAAAGACAGTAAATTTATCTGACAATGATTTGCAAACTTTTAGTGGAGCAAGAATTATTCTTGAATGCTTAAAAAAAGAAGGAGTAAAAGATATCTTTGGTTATCCTGGTGGTGCAGTTCTTCCCTTGTACGAAGAAATCTTTCACTGTAAGGAAATTAAACACTATTTAGTAAGACATGAACAAGGAGCCGTTCATGCTGCTGAAGGATATGCAAGAGTTACTGGCAAGCCAGGTGTTGTTCTTGTTACTTCTGGCCCTGGTGCTTGTAATACTGTTACAGGTATCACTAATGCTTACTACGATGGCTATCCAATAGTTGTATTTACAGGTCAGGTATCATCATCCTTGATAGGTAATGATGCATTCCAGGAGGCTGATATCGTTGGTATTACAAGGCCTGTATGTAAGCATAATTATCTGGTAAAAGATGTGCAAGATCTTCCTAGAATAATAAAAGAGGCTTTCCATATAGCCACAACAGGTAAGCCTGGCCCTGTGCTTATTGATCTACCTAAAGATGTTTTGGGTAGTGTTATGGAATTTAAGTACCCTGAAACAATTAAGTTGCCAGGTTATAATCCAACATACATAGGTCACCCAGTTCAGATAAATAAAGCTTTAAATATGCTTTATAATGCTGAGAGACCAGTTATTTTATCTGGGGGCGGTGTAGTTTCTTCTGATGCCTCAGAATTAGTAGTGAAAATTGCTAAAGCTTTTAAAATTCCTGTGGCCAATACTTTGATGGGTACAGGCTCTTTCCCCGGTGAAGATGATTTGTCATTGGGGCTTACTGGTATGCATGGTAATTATTGGGCTAACCTTGCTATAAGTGAATGTGATGTTCTGTTTAATATTGGCTCAAGATTCAGCGATCGTGTAACAGGTGATCTTGACAGATATTGCCCGAAAGCAAAAATTATTCATGTTGATATAGATCCATGTTCAATTAGTAAAAATGTGCCCGTTGATATTCCTATTGTTGGATGTGCTAAAAATGTGTTGTCTGATATGATTGAAAATATAGATAAAAAAGAATTAGAAAAATCTCAAAAACTAAGAGCTTCATGGTTAAAACAGATTGCGGAATGGAAACAAATGAAACCTAAATCTGTTCCAAAATCTGATAAATTGACACCTCAACAGGTTATTTCAAAAATATATGAAGTAACTAAAAATAGTGATGCTCTTGTAGCAACAGAAGTTGGTCAGCACCAAATGTGGACAGCCTTGCTTTATAAATTTAAAGAGCCCCGCAGATTTGTTTCTTCCGGAGGCCTTGGAACTATGGGGTTTGGGTTTCCATCTGCAATGGGCGCTCAAGTTGCATATCCTGATAGGCTTGTTTTGAATATAGCTGGTGATGGTAGTATTCAGATGAATATACAGGAGCTTGCTACATGTGTTGAGTATAAACTTCCCGTTAAAGTATGTGTTATAAATAATGGTTACCTGGGCATGGTAAGACAATGGCAAGGACACTTTTACAATGATAACTACTCAGAAACACTGATCAGTGGACCAGACTTTGTTAAACTTGCAGAGGCTTATGGAGCTGCCGGCTTTAGAGTAACAAAGGAAGAAGAGATAGAACCAACTCTTAAAAAAGCCATAGAAACTGATGGACCTGTGTTTATTGACTTTATTGTTGAGCCGATGGAAGCTGTATATCCCTGGGTATTAGCAGGTGATCCTATTGACAAAATCTTATTAGGTGACAGTGAAAAAGAATAGTTATCGGAGGTATTAGAAATGAGGCGTACACTTTCAGTTTTAGTTGAGAATGAATTTGGTGTATTGTCAAGAATATCAGGCCTGTTTAGTGGTAGAGGCTTTAATATAGAATCTCTTACCGTAGCCCCAACACAGGATCCTGCTTATTCCAGGCTAACACTTGTTACAACAGGAAGTGATAAAGTTATAGAACAAATTTGTAAACAGTTGAATAAACTGATTAATGTAATAAAAGTTACTGATATTACTGGTGAAATTTCTATAGATAGAGAAATTGTTCTTGTAAAGGTTTCAGCAAAAGAAGAAACCAGGTCTGAAATACTGAGAATTTCAGAAATATTTGATGGAAAGATCATAGATGCAACACAAAAGTATTATACCATAGAGGTTTCTGGTGATGAATACAGAATAAAATCCTTTATAGAGCTTGTTAAGCCTTTAGGTATAAAAGAAATGGTTAGATCTGGTAAGGTAGCAATTACCAGGGAAATGCAGGTTAATGGTGTTAAGGCCTTATAATATATGTTAGGAGTTTTAATATGTCTACAGATACAAGATTAAAAGTCTATTATGATAAAGATATAGATACAAGTAAGCTATTAAATAAAAAAGTTGCTGTTATTGGTTATGGAAGTCAGGGACATGGACACTCTTTAAATCTTAAAGAAAGTGGTGTTGATGTAAAAGTTGGCTTGAGAGTTGGAAAAAGTCCTTCTCAAAAAAAAGCTGAAAATGCAGGTCTTCAAGTTATGGATATTCCGGAAGCAGTTAAATGGGCAGATGTTGTAATGATGCTTGTGCCGGATGAATTTCATTCTGAAGTGTATGAAAAAAGTGTAAAACCAAATCTTAAAGAAGGTCAATATTTAGTATTTGGCCACGGATTTAGTATCTGGTTTAAGCAAATTGTACCTCCAGAAAATGTTAATGTGTTTATGGTAGCACCAAAAGGCCCAGGGCACCTTGTAAGAAATGAGTATCAAAATGGTAGAGGTGTTCCATCCTTAATTGCTATTCATCAAGATCCGTCTGGAGACACAAAAGAAGTTGCATTAGCTTATGCAGCATTGATTGGTGCTGGTCGTGCTGGTATCATTGAGACTACATTTAAAGAAGAAACTGAAACAGATCTTTTTGGAGAACAGGCTGTGCTTTGTGGTGGAGTTGTAGCTCTTGTTAAAGCAGCTTTTGAAACTTTAGTTGATGCTGGCTATTCTCCATATATGGCATACTTTGAATGTTTACATGAACTTAAGCTTATTGTAGACTTGATGCAGCAAGGCGGCATTACAGATATGCGCTATTCTGTAAGTAACACGGCTCAATATGGTGATCTAACCAGGGGGCCAAGAGTTATTAATGATCAAACTAAAAAAGAACTAAATAAGATATTATCTGAGGTTCAGGATGGCTCTTTTGCAAAAGAATGGATTGAAGAGTGCAAGCAAGGTAAACCTAATTTTAATGCCCTTACACAAAAAGATGAAGACCATCTTATTGAAAAAGTTGGCCTTGAATTGCGTTCTATGATGCCATGGATTAAAGCAAGCAAAGTTGTTGACAGAGAAAAAAACTAGTATCAGTTGAAATTATTTGATTTTAAACAAAAACAAAGATTAAAGAGGAGCAAAAAATGTCTAACCAAAAGCTAGAAATATATGATACAACCCTACGGGATGGAAATCAGGCTGTAGGTGTTTCATTTTCTGTTAGTGATAAGCTAAAAATAGTTAAATTGCTTGATGATTTTGGCATTGACTTTATTGAAGGGGGTTGGCCTGGTGCTAATCCTAAAGATATTGATGTATTTAAACAATTAAAAAATGTTAAGCTTAAAAATGCAACTATTACGGCTTTTGGTTGTACTCGTAAGGCCAATGTAACTCCTGAAGAAGATCAAGTCTTAAGTCAATTGTTGGATGCTGATACAGAAGTTATAACTATCTTTGGTAAATCATGGGATTTTCACGTTGAGCATGCACTTTGTACTACACTTGATGAAAATATAAATATGATTACTGACAGTGTTGCTTACCTGAAATCAAAAGGTAAAAGAGTATTTTACGATGCGGAACATTTCTATGATGGGTATAAAAACAACTCTGATTATGCTTTAAAAACAATAGAAGCTGCTTATAATGCAGGAGCAGAAAGAATAATTTTGTGTGAGACCAATGGTGGTTGCTTGCCTGCTGAAATTACTGAAATAACTGAAGTGGTAAAAAAACACTTGCCTAATGCAATTCTAGGTATTCATGCTCACAATGATGGTGATCTAGCTGTGGCAAACACCCTTGCTGCTGTAAGATCTGGTATAACCCAGATACAAGGGACATTTAATGGCTATGGAGAACGTTGTGGTAATGCTAACCTTTGCTCTATTCTTCCTAATCTGCAAATTAAAATGGGTTTTGATGTATTAGGAGATAAGATTAAAAATCTGGTTTATGTATCCAGAAGGATCAATGAGATAGCAAACATGAACGTTAATGAGTATGCCCCATATGTTGGCAGAAGTGCTTTTAGCCATAAGGGTGGGGTTCATGCTAGTGGTGTCAGAAGGCAGTCAAGAACATATGAGCATGTTGAGCCAGAATGTGTTGGTAATGTTAGAAGAATCTTAATTAGTGATCAGTCTGGAGTTGCTTCAATTAAAGATAAAGTAGATAGATGTAACTTTGATTTTGATATATCAAGTGATGATTACAAAAAAATACTCAGTCATATAAAAGAATTAGAATGGCAGGGTTATTCTTTTGAAGATGCAGATGCTTCTTTTGAACTTATGATTAGAAAAATATTGGGACAAAAGCCTGAATTTTTTGAAGTTGTAAGCTTTAGAGTTATATCTGACAACAGTCATAAAGATCATAATGCTGAGGCCTCTGTTAAAGTTAAGGTTGGTGATGAGGTATTGCATACTGTCAGCGAGGGAGATGGTCCTGGTCATGCTCTTGACAATGCTTTAAGAAGAGCCTTAAGGCCATTTTATCCAAGAATAGCCGAGTTTAAGTTAAATGACTATAAAGTCAGGATTTTAGATGGTTCTGATGGTACTAGTGCAAAAACTCGTGTGCATGTTGAAACTACTGATGGCTTTGAAATATGGGATACTGTGGCTGTAAGCAGAAATATTATTGAAGCTACTTATTTAGCTATTGTTGATAGCATTGATTATGGGTTGTTGCTCAGAAATCAAAGACCTCAGAATGGTTTTAAAGAGATTACAGATTTACTCAAGACTATTTAGGTTGTTTATAAGATTAAAATTATTTATACACCTGCACGTTAACAAATTTGCAGGTGTTTTGTTATTTTAACGTTTGTTTTGGTCTTAATTTTGAAGGTAGATAATTTACTTGATGATTAATACGTTGATATAATATTAAAGTTGGTTAAAAAATCTTGATAGGTGGTTTTAAATGACACAAACACAGATATCTTTGCCACCAGAAATTGAAAATCTGGTACAGGGACTGTATAAAAATGTTACCCAGATTATTTATGGAAAGAAAAACACTGTTGAAAAAGTTATAATGGCATTACTTACAGGTGGCCATGTTCTTTTAGAAGATGTACCGGGTGTTGGTAAAACTTTGCTAGCAAAGACAATCTCTGATTCTCTAGATGCAAAATTTAGTAGAATACAATGTACTCCGGATCTATTACCTTCTGATATCTCTGGTGTAAGTATTTATAACCCTGAGAAAAGAGAGTTTAAATTTCTCAAAGGGCCAGTTTTTACTAATATTTTATTAGTTGACGAAATTAATAGGGCTGCTCCCAGAACACAATCTTGTTTGCTTGAAGCAATGGAAGAAAACCAGTTAACCATTGAAGGGAAGACTTATAAGTTAGATAAACCTTTTTTTGTTATAGCAACTCAAAATCCTATAGAATATCATGGTACGTTTGAGCTTCCTGAAGCGCAATTAGATAGATTTATTGTTGTGTTGAGTCTTGGATATCCTAGTGAAAATGAAGAAAATGAAATCCTTGAATACTATTTAAAAACAGATGAATATAGTGTTGATCCGGTTTTATCTGTAGAATCTTATATAGAGCTTTACAACTATATTAGAAATATAACTGTAAGTAGGGAAATACGTAAATATATTATAGATATTGTTAATGAAACAAGAAACAATGCAAATGTTCGATTGGGTGTTAGCCCTAGAGGTAGTCTAGCATTACTTAAGATGTCACAGGCTTCTGCATTGTTAGCTGGAAGGAATTATGTTATACCTGATGATGTAAAGAATATAGCGGTAGACGTTTTTTCTCATAGGGTTATACCAATTCATAGAAGAGGTTTGTTGGCCAATAATAGTATAATAAAAGATATAGTAGAGAAAATAAAAGTTCCTGAATAGTGAAGATAAAGTTTAATGGAATAATATTATTCATGATGGCATTGATATTGTTTGGAGCAGCAAGCAATACTCAGTCCGGATGGCAATATATTATATCATCATTGCTTATTGCTCTACTTTTTCTCGGTGTAATTCTTCCTGAGGGAAGGTTAAAGGGTATTGGTATCAGCAAGTTTCTTGCATCAAGGCTTTATGCTGGTAAAAATGCTACAGTGGATATAGTGCTTGTTAATCAGTCTAATAAAGATAAAAATTTCTTTGATCTTATTGATTATGCTTTATTTGTTGAGCATGATTACTTTTCAGATATAGAAAAACCTAATTTGATTACTTTAATTATAAAAAAATTACATAGTATATTTTCAAATAAAGAATATACAGAAAACTATTTCATAAAAACAATACCTGCTAATGATGTTATTGAATTTAGTTATGAATTTATACCAAAAAAACGCGGAATATATTTTACGGGTAGTTTACAGCTTTCTAATAGTAGTCCTTTAGGTTTATTTAGCTTTTCTAAGTCTTTTGAAAACAACTCTGAAATTATAGTCTATCCTAAAATTTTAGATATAAGGGGAGGTTGGGTTAATCGTATATCTCAAAGATCTATTGTAAGTGAACTCTCATACAGTTATATGCCTACCAGCTTGCCAGGAACAACAAGGGGTTTAAGAGAGTATGTTCCTGGAGATAGCCCAAGACATATCCATTGGCCTTCAAGCGCTAAAGCTAATAAGCTGTTGGTAAGGGAATTTGAGATTGAATCTTCCGGGTATGTCTTTGTAATATTAGACTCAATGGATGACTATGAAACAGAAGAATATTTTGAGTTAGCAGTTACATCGGCTGCCTCTTTGTTAAATGCTTGTCACACTGAAGGGCTTGTTACCAGGTTTGCTACGCAGTCTGATGCTTATGGCGATCTCCCTTTGTTGAAGGATGATGATTGGAGATCACAGCTTGAATTACTTGCAAGGGTTGAGCCAATTTCTGATCTTGATGTATGTAGCCTTATTGATAATTTAAACCAGTTATTTATAAGCAATAATCCTCAATATAACCCTACATATGTACTTGTGTCAAGTCATTATAAGGCTGATAAGTCCGCAAACAGGTCTAATATAGTTTCAATTAACGTTTCTTCTAGAGTTGATACTCTTGCAAATTATACTATAACATCGGAAATTGATTTGAAGTATATTTAATATGATTCAAAATGTTATTAAAGTTGATAAAAAAAATTTAAATTCTGAAGCAAACTCAGTTTTGCTAAGAATATTAACGGTGTGTTTGCTTCTTATTGGTATATTTTCTTCAGCTCAGTCCGCTGAAATTAATCCGATAGTGATAGCTTTAGTAGTCATTAGTACTATTGTTGGTTCATATGTTAGTTATAACAGGGTCTATAAAAAAAACTGGTGGATAAAAGTATTCCTGTCTATTGGTATGGTATTATTATTGGTTAATTGTTTTTATGAAATAGTGTTACTTAGAGTTAATCATATATCTGATTTAAGAAAACCAGTATTGTTATTACTTTTGGGATTGCAAGCATTGCATACATTTGATTCGCCCAAACGTAATAATATTATGCTATCTGCTTTATCTGCATTGATATTAATTAGTTTTGCAGCAAGTTTAAGCAGTGATAATTATTTTGGGTTTTTTTTAATAGCATTTGTTCTTTTATCTATACCGATAATGTTTAATAATGATTTGTTATCAAGAGGTTATGTATCTGCTGAGCTTTCTATAACAGGATTATTTAAGGATTTTAATTTTAAAAGCTTAATTGGTTTATACGTTACTGTTTTTCTTTTGACCAGCATTGTTTTTGTTATGTTGCCAAGAATAGAGCTTAGTTATTTGCATGATTTCAGGATGTCTTTTCAGCTTAAACTTCCAAAGGAGATTGAAAAAACAATAAGAAATTCAGCATATAATGATCCTGAACGACTTAAAAGTTTAATAATTCAACCAGAGGCTTATTTTGGTTTTGCTCCCGAATTATTTTTAAATTTTAGAGGTACCCTCTCTAATGATATTGCTGTTAAAGTAAGAAGTTCTAGTCCTCAATATTGGCGTGCAATGGCGTATGATATTTATACTGGTAAGACATGGAAGTTAGGTATGCCTGATAATGTTACAGAGCTCGAACCTTCACCACCACCTGTCGTTTATTTGCCTCCTTTTGAGCCTTCAATAGCTAAAACTTATGAAATTACACAGGTTTTTTGTATTGAGAAAAATCAGACTAATCTTATATTGGCTGCTTATAAACCCTTGAGGGTTTATTTCCCTGTGGGCATGATTATGATAGATCCTTATGAGGGCTTGCGTAGTCCAGTCGAAATGGTTAATGGGATCACATACACAGTTGTTTCCAGGGTGCCAATTTTGGATCAAAAAGAATTGCTCAGTTTAGAAGATTTTGAAATGCCTATTAAAAATAATAAATTTTATAAAAGAATGATTAAATACCTTCAATTGCCTTCTAGTGTTTCAGAGAGAACAAAAGTATTGGCTGAAAAGGTTACTTTTGGAGCCAAAAACAGTTATGAAAGAGCATTACTTATAAACAATTATTTGCAAACTAATTATAAATATGACTTAGATATTGAAAGATTTCCTGAAACAGCTGATACGGTTGATTATTTTTTGTTTGAAAAGAAAAAAGGTTATTGTGAACACTTTGCTACTTCCATGGCAGTGATGCTAAGGGCTATTGGTGTGCCATCAAGGCTTGTTACTGGTTATGCTCCGGGAGAATATAACCCCTTTACTGGTTACTATGAAGTTAAAGTATCAGATGCACATGCCTGGGTAGAGGTATTTGTTGAAAAATATGGGTGGGTTCCTTTTGATCCTACTGCTCCTGATCTAAGTATTCAATCTTTTAATAGGAGAGCAAATTCACCTCTTGAAAAATTATTTAAATATTTAGCTAAATACTTTCCAGAAAAGGAATTAACAAATTTTATTAAGCCTGTATTTGAGAAAATTAATGATATTATGGGCGGACTATTCTTGTTAATAAAGAAAATTCCACTTTTAGAACTATTATTAAATGAAGGAACTCTTAAAATTTTCTATATATTAATACCAATTATTCTGTTAATACTTTTAATAATATCAATGCAGAAGATTTTTGTTGGCATAAAACAAAAAGAGAAAGAAGAAACCATTTTATTGTATAGAGCTTTATGCAATAAGCTTGTTAAATACGGATTTTGTAAATCGTATAATCAAACTCCTTTTGAGTTTTTAGAAATGATTAAAGTTAAACTAGATCAGGAGAAAAGCAATAAACGTTATTATCCCATCTCTAATAACTTTGAAAAAATTAATGGTTTAACAATACAATATTTGGAAATACGTTATGGTAAAGCTGTAGATAAAACTTCAGAATTTAGAACCAATGTAATTGAGCTAATAAAGAATTTGTAGGTTTTTGTAATGCTTAAAAATAAACTCTCTTTGCAAAAACAAAGAGAGTTTATCTAAATTAAACGATGTTATTTTACTATTCGATATATTCTTTTAATCTGCGGCTTCTGTTTGGATGGCGTAATTTACGAAGTGCCTTTGCTTCAATTTGACGAATCCTTTCTCTGGTTACGCCAAAAAGTTGACCGACTTCTTCTAATGTTCTTTGACGTCCGTCATCCATTCCAAAGCGGAGTCTTAATACGTCTCTTTCTCTTGGAGAAAGTCCGCTTAAGATTTCAGTTAAGTCTTCTCTAAGAAGTTCATGAGCAACTGTGGTTGCTGGAGCCTCAGCTTCTCTATCTTCTATGAAGTCGCCTAAACGGCTATCTTCTTCTTTTCCAATAGGAGTTTCTAATGATAATGGCTCTTGAGCAACTTTAATGATTTCACGCAGTTTTGAAATGCTTATGCCCATAGCCTCAGCTAATTCTTCTTCTGTTGGTTTGCGACTTAAGTCCTGGGCTAATTTTCTGGTTACTTTTTTGAGTTTATTAATGGTTTCAACCATGTGTACAGGAATACGTATAGTTCTTGCCTGATCAGCTATGGCACGTGTAATGGCCTGCCTGATCCACCATGTGGCATAGGTTGAAAATTTATAACCTCTTTCATGATCAAATTTTTCAGCAGCTCTAATAAGTCCAAGGTTACCTTCTTGAATCAGGTCAAGAAATAGCATACCTCTTCCTACGTATTTTTTAGCAATACTTACTACTAAACGCAGGTTAGCCTGGACTAATTTCCTTTTAGCAGAAGCTCCTTCTTTTCCTCCTTTTGCAATTTTTCTAGCTAATTCAATTTCTTCATCAGCTGACAATAGTTGTATTCTACCAATTTCTCTAAGATACATTCTTACAGGATCATCTACTGTCATACCTCTAGGAGGAGTAATATCTAAGTCAAGCTCTTCTTCTTTAATAATAACTTCTTCATCGGCATCTGGATCTATTATGCTGACAGCACCACCTGATCCAAATAGGGAACTTATTTGATCTCTGTCATCATCTGTGCTTGTAGCTAATATTTCATCAATGCCACTACGATCTCTACGGTGTCCTAGTCTTTCTGTTTTGTCAATCATGTCTATAATCATATCTTCACTTTTATTTAATCTGGATTTTTTAGTCATTTAAACTTCTCCAATACTACCTACTATGTAGACCAACCGATTATTTAGTATTTACTATTTTTCTTACTTCATACTGTAACTCTAGAGACTTTATTTCGTCATCTTTAAGATCATAATATTTTTGTTTAATACCTTGCTCAATGTTTTTCTTCTTAAACCTGGATATACAATCAAGGTTTTCTCTTATAAATTGTCTTATTGAATTTTCACTATTAAGGCAATATTTATCTTCTAAAGAGAATAAAATATCTGAAACAGCTTCCATTGCTTCATTATTTTCCGCCACATTTATTAATAATTTTTGCGTAAGTTCATCAATGGAACGGGTTGTTTCTATTTGTTCAATAATAGAAGATATAATAATCTCATGGTTATTGTCTGAGAAACTTACCTCCTTTAAATTTTTAGCCACTAGATCCCAAATCTCCTCTCTGAGGAAGAACAAGCTGATAAGATTTCGTTCAGCTGTTATAATAAAGGTATCTGGATCATTTCTTTTTATTGATTTTCTTACCGTACCCTCCTTAGGTTGATTATTTTGAGATTTGCCAGGTTTTAGCTGATTTAACTCGCTTACTAGATCATCTTCTCTTACAGATAATTTATCTGCAATAATTCTAATGTATTCAGATCTTATTAATGGGCTTGAAACCTCAGAAAGTATACTGGCTAGCTCTCTTGTAGCACTTACTTTGCCATTAATAGAGTTCAGATCATTAGCTTTTAATACTTGATTAATCTGATAATCAAGAAGTAATGGAGCATTTTTAATCAGTCTTTTGAATATTTCAGCTCCCTTGTTTCTAATAAAATCGTCAGGATCTTTTCCATCAGGAATAGAGATTACTCTAACTTCATATACACTATTTTGTGAATATTTGTTGTCAAGAACTTTGATGCCACCCAGCCCTCCGAAGGTGTTTTTGATCACCTCAATACCACGGCTAGTAGCACTACCTCCTGCAAGATCCGCGTCAAAAGCAATAAATATGCGTTTTGATTCTGTGTACTTGCCTAGTAATCGCATCTGATCGCTTGTAAGTGCTGTACCTAACGTAGCAACTACGTTGGTAATGCCGCTGGCATGGGCTGTAATGGCATCAAAGTACCCTTCGACTAATATTACGCTATCTTCTTTTCTTATGGATTCTTTTCCCTGGTAGAGGCCATAAATGTTTTTGCCTTTTGTAAATACAGGTGTTTCAGGTGAATTTAGATATTTGGGGATGTTATCATCACTAAGTGCTCTGCCTCCAAAGGCTATAACCTGGCCTCTTGCATTGTGAATAGGAATCATAACCCTATCTCTGAATCTGTCGTAGTAACCTTCAGATTGGGCCCTTTTCACTATAAGACCGGCTTTTTCCATAAGATCATTAGAGACATTTATTTTTCCTGACAGGTGATTATGTAAATTGTTCCAGCTGTTTGGTGCATAACCAAGGTTAAACTGGAATATTATATCGTCATTGATGCCACGATTATTGAGATATGTTTTAGCGTTCAATCCTATTTCAGAATTAAATAAATTTTCGGTGAAATATTTTGTTGCTAATTTGTTTAATTCTAAAATCTGGTTGTTGATCTCAATGTTTTGATTGGAATAATCAATCTGAATACCGTATTTATTGGCTAAATCAGCTATAACTTCAGCAAAAGATTTATTACTAATTCGTTGAGCAAAAGTAAGAGCATCTCCTCCGGCTCCACAGCCAAAACATTTAAAAATGCTTTTGTCTCTATTTACCATAAAAGAGGGAGTCTTTTCAGGATGAAATGGACATAAGCCTGACCAGTTACGACCAGACTTTTTAAGTGCAACGTGCTCTGATATAATCTCGATTATATCAACTCTTGCTCTTATTTCATCTACTGCATTTGCGAATGTAGTCATTAAGATGATAGCCCTTACTACTAGATATCAATATTCATTGGTTGTGGTAAAAATTTTATTTTGTATAATTTTAAAGCATATCGGTCAGTCATACCGGCTACATAGTCAGCAGCTGACCTTAATGGATCATTTAAGGTTCCGTTGTAGTAGTCAGCTAAAAGATTAGTGTTGTTAGCGTAATAATTAAATAGTTCTTTAACAACCATTTCAGCTTTTAGAGCTTCTTTTTGTTTCTCTTCTGATCCTATGTAAATATTGTCAAACATCCAGTTTCTAAGTTTATTAGCAGATTCTTCTACTTCAGTATCCAATGTAATAATATCTTTGCCAGAACTAGCCCTGACCATGCTGCACACCATTGTGGCTATACGCTCACTGCACGTTTTTCCAAGAGTTGCAATAATTTCCTTTGGAATATCTTCAATGTTGATAATTCCTGCTCTAATGGCATCATCAATGTCGTGGTTTAGATAAGCTATTCTATCAGCTATCTTGACAATTTGACCTTCCATTGTGAAGGGTAATGTCTCACCTGTATGATTTCTTATACCATCAATAGTTTCTTTTGTTAGGTTAAGGTTTTCAATAATGGTTACAACTCTTTCGCTTTGTTCGTTGTGGCGGAAGCCTCCCGGTAATAATCTGTCGAGAGTTTTTTCGCCGGTATGGCCAAATGGTGTGTGCCCAAGGTCATGGCCCATTGATATGGCTTCAGTTAAATCTTCATTAAGGCTTAGTGCCCTTGCAATAGTTCTTGCTATCTGAGCTACTTCAAGGGTATGCGTTAGTCTGGTTCTATAATGATCACCCTGTGGAGAAATAAATACCTGGGTTTTGTGCTTGAGCCTGCGAAAAGCCTTGCTATGTATTATGCGATCCCTATCTCTCTGGAAATCTGTGCGAATAATACATGGTTCTTCATATTTTTCACGACCAAGAGACTCAGAACTTTTTGCTGCTCGAGCATTTAAGTATTTATTTTCAAAATCTTCTTGTTGTTGACGTAGATTGATCATTTGCTTTAACATACCAGCTCCAGGAATTCTACAGCTTAGTCTATGAAGATTAAATTTTTATTTATAAAAAGAAAATATTACAATCATAATAAACGTATTTTTTTGTGTTGGAATATCTAAGGTAACTAAAAAAGAAAATTTGCTAGTTTCAGTGAAAAAATGTTAACAGTTAATCATTTAATCAGATAAAGGTTTGCTAGTAATCTTCAGTATTGGCAGTTGTTTTGCCCTTTAAGTAGTAACTTTTACCGGGTATACAAAACTTTAAACTCTTCTACATGTATGAACATTCAATTTTAAAATTTTGTATGTGTTATATGTATCGTATTTGTTATTTTTTTTCTGCTTTTAGGTGAATTTGAATGAGTGATATTTTAAATTGAAGCCTGAATAATAATTAATCAACGTTTAAATATTTTAGGAGATTGTTGAATAAACAAAACAGCATAATAGCCCTCTTCTCATGAGCTATGCTACAGTTTTATAGAGATTAGAAATTGCACTTAATAAACACCACTCAACTTTCAGCGATTGAGGATTAAAAAGTAATTTGAAATTTGGTTTGTATAGTTAATAAGTTGCTAAAACTCTTATTATTTATTCCTTCTCACCTGATATTCATATTAGCCTGCATTTAAAATGGCGTAAACCCTGCAATTTTTCGTAGAGTAACATTTTGTTGCTTATAAATCATATTTTGATGCGTATAAGCCTTCTGCTAGGCCTTTTTCGCCGGATAGTGTTATTGCTACCTCTAACTTAACCTTTTTTAACATATCTGTGTTTGAAAAATTATTATTTTTATTTATATAGAGTCTTAACCCTGCAATCGTTGTTATAATTGCATTTCAGGAGCTATATCTTTTGTTACTTTTTGAAAAACCCTTTAGGGTATTGATATTTGTGTTAGTAGAATTTTTGAATGTCTTTCTGATGAAGCTTTTTCTGTTGTGTTCAATTTTTGTGATTTGTTTTGAAAAAATTTCATAATTACTATTATTAATGCAGGTATCTTTTTAGTAAAATAGCAATAACTCAAATATAGTTAATTATTTATGATTAGGGTAAATTTGTCTTGGATAAGAAAAGAAATCAAACAGCTTCATATTTTCAAAAGGTTTTAAAGTCTCCCTGTCTTATGGGAGTCTTAATAGGCCTTATAGTGTTTGCTTTTTTTACCTTTCTTTATAATCATCAGGTCTTAAAAAAGTTTGAGTTAATTACATTGTCATGGCGATTTAACTATTTTCACTCACAAACCAGCTCTTCTGACGATATTATAGTTCTTGGTATAACCTCAGATAGTATGAGATATTTTGGTGATTGGAAGTGGAGCAGAGGTGTTTTTGCTGAAACTTTAGAAGCTTTAGATTTTTTTGGGGCTAAGTCGGTCTCTTTTGACCTGTTTTTCCCTGGTGAACACAGGTGTGCTAAAAAGGGTGATAAGTTATTTGCTGAAGAGTTTAAAAAGTTTCAGGATAATGGAAAATATTTAACTTTAGCTACTGTTGTAGATGCGGTTTATCACCGTATAAAAAACTATTATTCTGAAACAGTGAAGAAGAAATTTAAGTTGCTCAGCCTGAATAATGAGAATAAAATCAAAGCTTTAACAGTAAGAGAAATTATTCCACAGCATAGTGATGAATATCTTAAAGAGTATAAAATATATCTGCAAAAACCTTATCAAGATTTATTTGATAATGTCAGATCAATAGGCATAGTGAATATTATTAATACAGAGTCTGCGATTTTTGATACTCCGTTATTTGTAGAATTTGATTCAATGTATTTTGCAACTTTAGGTCTTGCTACATATTTCAATATTAATCAGAAGTCCAATGTTTTACAGGGAAACGGGTTTGTTTTTGTAGATAATCTTAAGGTTCCGGTTTTTGGTGATAATAGATTTATGCTTAACTGGTATAAGCCTAATTCAGGAGGAGTACCTTATTCTACAATACCGATAAATAAGCTTGTTAGATCATATAAGTTTTTAGAAAGAGGCTCTAAAGAACTGGGAATAACTAAAGAAGAATTGCAATCAAAAATAGATCAAATATATGAATGTATGCCGGATAATTGTAGTAAAGAACTTATAGAATTAGAAAAAAGATATCCCGAAGAACCTACTGTTAATTCTAAAACCTATAAAGACAAGTATGTTTTTATTGGTGTATTAGATCAAAGCACAGGAATCAAAGATCTGATAAAAACACCTTTTTCTGATGGAACACCAGGGGTTTACTTACATGCAAATCTCTTTGATAATCTTATGCAAAAAGATTTTATTGAAAGGTTATCCTACCAGACAACCTTACTGGTCATGTTAGTTTTTTCTGTTTTGACAGGTCTAACACTTCTGGGTATTAAAAATCCAAGATATAGCCTTACCGCCGGGTTAATATTTTGTTTGTATCCTGTAGTGCCAATGTTGCTTTTTAAATACAAAAATATTTATACTGATATGATTTATACAGAACTTGCCATAATATTGACTTATATTCTTTCTGTTGCATATCAGTGGGTGGTTGTAGAGAAGGATAAACGTGATATAAGCAAAACATTTTCTAATTATCTGGCGCCGCAAGTTTTAAATGAAATATTGTCTGACCCTTCAAAGCTTAAGCTGGGGGGCAAAAAAAGAGAAATAAGTATTCTTTTCTCTGATATTAGAGGCTTTACGACCATATCGGAACAAAATACTCCTGAGGGAGTCGTAGAGTTTTTAAATGAATTTTTTGATGCCATGGTTGAGCAGATTATAAAAGCAGAAGGTACGGTTGATAAGTTTATTGGAGATGCTATCATGGCATTCTGGGGGGCACCGGTGGAGAAAGAGAATCATGCTGAATTAGCTGTAAGAGGTGCTCTGGGAATGGTTCAGGGATTGAAAGAACTAAAACAAAAATGGGTTCTTGAGGGCAGGGATATACCTGAGATAAATATAGGTATAGGTATAAACACTGGAGAAGCTATTGTCGGAAATGTTGGAGCTTCAAAAATTAAAAGTTATACTGTTATAGGTGATTCTGTAAATCTGGCCTCTCGTCTTGAAGGTTTGAATAAAGAATATCTGGGTATAGGTGACCCTGATATAAGTATAATTATAAGTGAGTTTACATATGAGCATGTTAAGGATATTGTTGAAGTAGAATATGCAAATGAAGTTAAAGTTAAAGGTAA
>JBFMGH010000607.1:0-2207 GCA_040752795.1 Cyanobacteriota bacterium | reverse complement strand
TTTCGGAAACAGATCTTTGCCGAGGGCTCAAAAGCCTGGTCCCTGTTAAATATTTACAGTGTGTTAAATGCATAAATCTTTAACTTAAGTCATTACTTGAGAGTTTGTAACAAATTCACGAATTAACCGGGTTAACTATGATCTTTTGGGGTAAACAGTATATTATTTATTTTTCACTAATTACTATTGTAATTTTTTTGATATAAAATATGTCTACGAAGTTTTAATAAGGGGAATAATTTTTATGAAAAAGAAAATAAGTATATTACTTGTACTGCTTTTAACAGTTTTTCTTTCAATAAACACCGCTGATGCAAGAGGCAGATCTAAAAATATAACTGGAAGCAAAGGCGGAGGAGCCTCATTAAACACCGATATTAATAAAACAAGTCCAAACTCCTTCAACAGAAGCGGAAATTATCAAGTTCAAAACAGATTTGGACAAAGCCGATCTGCAACATCTTCTGGAACTGGTACTTATAACTATAACAAAGGTCAGGGAGTAAATACAAATTATCAGGGACAATTTACAACCGGTGAAGGCCGAACCTTAAAAAGTAATAGATCGGCTAATACACAATATAATGAGGGACAGGGCGTTACTTCAGTAAAACAAGGAGAGTATACAACCGGAAGTGGCAATGCCCTTTATACAGACAGAAATCAAAATTTCAAATACAATCAGGGCCAGGGTGTAACTGCTACACAGCAGGGACAATATACAACAAATACTGGCAGAAATCTTAATACTGACAAAACAAGTAATTACAATTATGAACCCGGCCAGGGTATTAATTCTACCCAGCAAGGTACATATACGACAGGAAGTGGGCAATCATTACAAACAAATAAAACAGGAAATGCTCAATATAATTATGGAGAAGGAGTTAGCACTACACAACAGGGACAATATACAACTGGTAGTGGCCAATCATTACAAACAAATAAAACAGGAAATGCTCAATATAACCAGGGGGATGGAGTTAGTACAACACATCAAGGTCAATATACCACTGGTAGCGGTCAAACTTATAATACAAATGCCTCAGGAAATTATTCTTATACTCAGGGAGAAGGTTTAAATGCTTCTCAATCTGGTCAAATAACAACACCAAATGACAATACATATAACATTGATCACTCAGCAGATTACACCTATTCTCAGGATACTGGTGTTGAAAAAACAGGTTCAACAACTGTAACCGGAGCCGAAGGAAATAGTTACAGCGTTGACCAACAAACAAATTACCAGTATGACACCAATACCGGTGTATCCAAACAAGTACAGGGGTCAACATCTGGTGGACATAACTACGGATATTCAACAAATACCCAATATAATTACTAATAATATACCGTAAGCATAAACTGTTTACTGTTTTCTGTGTTTTGATATTTATTCTGATTATTTCTAAACAATGCTAAAAACATTTCTAACTTACAAACCAATCATAATAACTGTTTCTCTGGTAGCTGTTTTTCTAATAGTTATATTACAGTTATTGTGGGCAGAAAACCTTGAGCTAATGGCCTATGATATAAGATCAAGATTCAGGATGAAGCCCGCTGCAACAGATATAGTAATAGTTAATATCGACAATACTACTCTTGAAAAAGTAAAAAACAAAAAAGAATTGGGTTTTGGCAGATTTCCATGGCCAAGAACTGTTATTAGTAAGGCAATGCAATTTATAAGCAGTGGAAACCCTAAACTAATTCTTGTAGATTTAAACGTTGAAGGTGATACTTTATATACAGATAAAGCTTTTTCTGATCAAACATTTATTGAACACCTAAAAAATATACCTGATACTTTTTTCGTGCAGTCAATAAGAATTTCAGAAGAAGAATTAAAACTAAACGCATTGCAACAATTAGAACAGTTTCAAGCTCAACAGAGCTTTAACAAAAATGATATAACACAAGAAAAAATAAATCAGTCACTTGAAATGCTTATAAAACATATTAAACAAGATGAACCTCCTTCAAAAAAGCTATCAAAACACTTTTTTAATATTAAAAACAACCTGAGAAAAATAAATAATAATAAGCTAAGCTATTATCAAATCAATAAGATGCCAGACGGGCTTTATAAATATTCAACAAAAATTGGCGCTAATCTTTCATTCAGTGATAGTGATCGTGTAGTAAGAAGTTATCAACCTGTGTTTTTATATTATGGGAAATTTTTCTTTTCTGTTCCTCTA
>JBFMGH010000606.1:0-2084 GCA_040752795.1 Cyanobacteriota bacterium | reverse complement strand
GCAAAGACATTATCACAGATTGCTTAGAACTAGAATAATTTCTAGATTAAAGTTATTAACTGGTGTTGATCCTGCTGAAAAAAAACAACCACAGGTAGGCCTTATTAATATTCTATATAGAGAAAAAGAGTATTTGACAAAAATTTTGTTTTTTCCGCAAGCACTGGGTGAAAGTATTGTAATATTACCGAATGGTTAAAGGTTTAAGGTTTTAGTGATAAAACAATTGCAAGCATATCATCATGCTGGGGTGTACCATCTGAAGCGTTTAGTACTTCATTTACTATTGTTTTACATAATGTTTCAGGGGTATAGTCTTTATATTGTTCAATTTTCGTAAGAAGCCATAGACGATTTAGTCTTTTCCCATCCCGGGTTTCCTGATCGGTAATACCATCAGTATATAGAAAAAGCTTAGCAGGTAAAGATAAATCAATCTCTAAGTCTTTGTAATTCATAGTATCAAATAAACCTATGATTGGTCCATTATTAGAATCCATGAAACTAACTTTATCTTTAATCAAAAGGGGATAATCATGGCCAGCAGAAGCGAAAAGCAAAGTTTGTTTTTGTGTATCAATTATGCCGCACCACAAAGAACAAAATTGTTCGGTTACCTTAAAAACTGTCAATGTTGAAGAATTGACCTCAGATAATATCATACCTGGACTTATATTTTCGAAGTTTTTATACTTTGAAATTATAAAACCGATTTCATTTTTTAAAAGCCCTGTCATTATTGCTGCAGGAACACCTTTGCCAGAGACATCTCCAATGTATATAACTGATTTGTGTTCATTGATTTTTGTTATGCCAAAAAAGTCTCCACCTATGGAGTGATGAGGCTTATATTCAACATAAAAATCAATACCTGCAGGATGATCAAGTTTTGATAATATAGCATTTTGAACAACGCCTGCAGATTCAATTTCTTTACTTAATATTTTATTTTTCAAATTAATTTCATTTAAAGCATTTTCGAGTTGCTTTTGATTTTCAATTAGTTCGTTTTTCTTATTGTCTAATTCCTCGTTTTTATTAGAAAGTTCTTCATTAGCATTGGCAAGATTCAAGTTAGTTTTCTTTTGCTGGTCATATAATATAGCATTATTTATTGCTATAGTTGCTTGTTTAGCAAAAATTTCTATAATATGCCTGTTATATTGACTAAAAATTCCGCCAGAATTATCTTTATCATATATTGTAATAACACCATAGCTTAGGTCCCCTTTGTAAAGGGGGACAAGCATTAAACTGCCGTCATGATCTTCGTGCAGGTAAGATTCAGTACAGAGTTTACAGTTCTCACACAAAGATAATTTCTTAATAAATATTGTTTCTTTTTTTTCTATGCATTCATCAACTATTATGCAGGTTTCATCTAGCATATGAATTTCTGGCAAACAATATTTTACATCTCCAGAGACATCTAAAAGCTTGTCTCTTAAGATTAACAGATAACTTGAGGCAGGAACAATTTGTTTTAAATTATTTAATATTAAATATAATAAATTATCTAGTTTGTCTTCGGAATTGATTTTTTCAAGGCTAGAAAGCATTAAACTCAATAATTCAGAGCGGTTACTCATTTCGATAGATTCAAATTCTATTGCTGCAATTGAACATAATATCCACAGTAAATCTAAATCTTGTGATTTTATTTCGGATATAGGTTTTTCTACATTTATATCGACTATACCTACTGCCTGTTGTTTAGTAATAAGTGGCATTATTATTTTTGTATTGGTTTTGTCAAGGCTAATAATATCGCTTCTTTGTTTTATAATTATATTTTCATATTTATTAGTATTTAAAAAGACTTTAATTTGTTTTTCAAATTCTTCGGAAAGATTTATATGATGGACAGGCTTTAGATCTTTAGCTTCATAAGCGAATATTACACCAGATTTAAAGTCTATTATTGACATTGCTAATCTTAAAACAAGCTTCAGAATATCAGTGGTACTATCTTTTTTAGAAAGAAGTTCATTAAAACTTAACACATCGTGAAGCAAATTATTATAAGCAAGCTTGATTTCATCGAGTTGCTGATTTGTATCATTAAATTTTTGTTTCCAATTAAT
>JBFMGH010000605.1:0-2967 GCA_040752795.1 Cyanobacteriota bacterium | reverse complement strand
ACACACCCCCTCTCTTCTTTTGAGAGCTATTATCTGAATTTACAGTGTGTAAATCCAGTATTTTTAAAATATGTCATTAGAAGAAGGTTTTACCTAAATGAAACAAATTCATGAATTAATCAGGTATCAAATCTTCAAGTACATTTTTGTATAATAAAAGGAACTATTTTGTATAAGTATTGAGGGAAAATAATGTCTGGAAAAATAGCTGTTTTTTTTGATCGTGATGGCACATTAAATGTTGAAGCAGGCTATATTAAAGTTTTAGAAAACCTGGTTTTAGCTGCTGACGCATCAGAAGCAGTAAGAACTCTTAATCAAAATAATATTCTGGCTATCTTAGTAACCAATCAAACAGGCCCTGCAAGAAATTATTATACTGAAAGCCATGTTTTAGCTCTAAACAAAAGGCTCTGCGATCTTCTTGAAGAAGAAAATGCTTATCTTGACAAAGTCTATTATTGCCCTCATCTGGCCAGTGGAATCGTTACAGAATATAGCTTTGACTGCAATTGCAGAAAACCAAGGCCTGGTATGATATTAAAAGCGCTGGAAGACTTCCCCGATATTGAAATAGACAAATCATATGTAATAGGAGACAAGGCTACTGACATTGAATTAGCATACAACGTTAATTGCAAAGGAATTCTTTTAACAACAGGTTATGGCCAGCAGGTAATTGATGGCACCTATCAGGAACTTAACTGCAAGCCTCACTATATTACTAACAATGTTTATGACGCCGTTCAATGGATACTTAAAGATATTAATAAAACTAACTATTAAGAATTTTATACCACTTAACAAATTCTTTTATTCCATCAACTATATCTGTTGTCGGGTTATATCCCAGTAAAGATTTAGCCTTAGTAATATCTGCATATGTAATTGGTACATCACCTGGCTGAGAAGGTTTTCGATCAATAATAGCTTTTTTGCCAAGGTTTTCTTCAATCAATTCTATTAAATATGAAAGCTCTATTGAACGTGATTCACCCAGATTAAAGATATCATATCTAACTTTGTCATAATTTAAAGCAGCCAACACACCCTGAATAATATCATCTATATAAGTATAATCACGTTTTGCTGACCCATCACCAAAAACTGGTATCGATTTTCCATTATCAATCAATCTTGTAAATTTATGAATAGCAAGATCAGGCCTTTGCCTGGCCCCATATACTGTAAAAAATCTTAAACATATTATTCTCATATCGTACAAATGAGAATAGGTATAAGCAATGGCTTCACCGGCAACTTTCGTTGCAGCATATGGTGAAATGGGTCTGATTATATCAAAGTCTTCCTTAAAAGGAACTTTATCTGAGATACCATATACTGAGCTAGATGACCCAAAAACAAAATGGGGTATATTATAGTTTTTTGATAGTTCTAGAAGGTTAACTGTTCCATTTATATTAGTTCTTGTATATAATAATGGATCAATAAGCGATGGTCGCACTCCTGCCCTGGCAGCCAAATGAACAACCTTATCAACCTGATTTTCTTTAAACACTTTTTCTAACAGTTCATATTCTGCAATATCTAACTCGTATAGTTTAAAATCAGGATTATTATTATATTGTTCAATATTTTTCCTTTTAATTTCAGGAGAATAAAAATCATTAAAATCATCAACACAAATAATTTTATTATTTTCTATTAATGAACTAATTAAATGGCTACCAATAAAACCAGCAGCTCCTGTAATTAAAACAGTTTGTTTCACAAGAACTAAACCTCTACCAATACTTTCTTATAAGCCGGAACACGAACCGGGGCTGGAACAAGCACTTTAAGCGCTCTGGGTATAACGCTAATGTCTAATGTATTTTTTAGCCAGGGCTCTCCGTCTATATGAGTATTAATATCTTTTGTTTCTATTTTTATATTACTGCCTTTATCATATATTACACTTGAATTACTGGTGTGTCTTCCACTTAGGATCTGGTATAAAACCTTTAAAAAATCAAAAACGCTTTTTGAAGTAAGAATAAATACATCTAACTTCCCATCAATAGTAGAAGTCTGTGGTGCTATTGTAAACAGGTTTCTGAACATATTACCTGCATTCGCAACAATAACAGAATTAGCATCCACTTCAAGGGTTTTTCCATCAATAGTGATTTTAATCTTTTTTAACGATTGCCTGAAATAGCTTTTAAAACCTTCTATTAAGTATGCAAGATAACCAATCCTGTCTTTTAAGAAGGTACCTGCCCCATTAACTATATCTGCATCATAGCCAACACCAACTCTTAGAGCAAAATATTGCTCTCCGGCTTTGCCAATATCAACCATAGACATTTTGCCATCAAATAAAATATCTATAGCTTTATCTATATTACGGGGTATATTAAGCCCGGAAGCAAATAAATTTGCCGTACCATTAGGTATTATACCTAATTTAATATCATATTTGGATAATACTGACACTATACTTAAAACAGTTCCATCACCACCAACAGCCACAACACTATCAAATGACTGTATATCAGTTCTTTCATGCAAATCTTTGCTTTCAATAACCTCAAAGCTGCAATTGCGACACAAAAGCCTTTTGACAACCTGCTGAAGTCGCTTATGCGCTTTCTTACGGCCTTCTACCGGGTTATATACCAGCAAAAACCTTTTATAACTATTGGGGATCTGCATATATTTATTTGTTACCATATTGGATTAATTTTAGACTAAGTTAAATAAATTGATTACCCAAAAAATAAAACACCAAAATTTTGATATTTGCTTAGGTTATAGAATACTTATGAAAAATAGTCAAATGCTAGCCTTCTACTTTCTCGTTTAATGGTTTTTCAGCTTTTACACTATACATTTACATGAATAATTCATAAAATTTGACAATCTTCTTTTCTCGCAAGACAACTTTAATTGAAAGGTTCGTAATATCAAGACATTTTGTCTAGAAATATTTTTAATTATTAACTCTAAGGAAAAAGTTCCGAC
>JBFMGH010000604.1:0-8522 GCA_040752795.1 Cyanobacteriota bacterium | reverse complement strand
GCCACCTTTAATTATTTTTGCATTTATTGGTTTACCAGCCATATTATTCCTCAAACAAACTATAATATAACTTAGTTATTATATCATAATTTTACTATCTATTTATTACTTATGTGGAAAAGTATAAGTGATTCAAGATCTTTTTTAATTTGTTGCGAAGTTGTTTTAAAGGTTTCAGAATTTATTTTATTCTGTTTATAAAGTTTTTCAATTGTATCATAGCGTTCTTCTAATTCAGATTTTGTAGTCATATTTTTTATTCCTTCAGGAGAAGGTTTATAGCAGGTTACAAGGCCAACACTTCGCTCAACATGGTGTAATCTTTGATTCAGGACTGCATCTATAAAATTGCTTTCATCTGCAGTTAAAAGTTTTTTATTTACAAGGTTGTTGAGGTTATTTTTAGCTTTTTCAACTGAATTTTTTAACCTAGTTAGTTTATCTCTGCTTTTATTATAGTCATTGTTGCCTTTAAAATGATTTAAGTCTTTCCATATACTACTAATAGCTTGCCAGTCTTTATTTGTTTTTAGCTGAGCTAAATTATCATGCTTGACTTGTTGTTGTTTATTGTTTGATTCAAATGCATTGCAGTTGTTAAGAAGCATATTGGTACTAATAAAACTAAGTAATAAAGTTAATAATAATGTTGTTTTCTTTTTCATATTTTAATCCTTCAAAAAATTATCTTATTTATTAAGATATACTGCCAAATCAAGAAAGTTATCATTAATTTCAATGTTGTTATATTTTGAATCTTTCTTTTTTAAATCATTTAAGATTTCATTTTTAGCGGTTTTAAAAGCTTCAGAACTTATTTTATTTTCATTAAAAAGTTTTTCAAGAATATCAAATCTCTGCTCGAGGTTATCCTGAATTGATGCAAAAGATGGATAGGCAATATAGCATGTCATAGGTGCATATTTTCGTTTTAAATGATTTAATCTGTTTTCAAATAATGCTTTAATAAAAATACATTCTTCGTTAGTAAGGTAGCCTTGCTTTTTTAATGTATCAATATCTGGTATGATTTTTTCATAGCCTGTATTTAATATGATCGCTTTATTTTCTTTTTCCTGGTATCCTTCAATATTTTCAAGGTGGTTAATTTCTTTCCATAGATAATTGATTTTTTTCCAGCTGGTAGTGTTAAAAAGTTTTAATAATATTGAAGCAGAGTTATTGTTAATAGGGTTCTGGTTATTGTCAGTGCACTTGACTATGTTTGTGTTTCCGGGTATCCCTAGAAAAGCTATTAAGAGACTTAATGTGGCTATTAATCCTTTTTGAAACATAATTGGCTCCATTATTTGTTGAGATTTATTATTAAATCTATAAGATTAGCATTAATTTGCTTTTTTTTTAGTGTATAATCTGATTTTTCAAGAACTTTTAGATCTTCAATAATCTGTCTTCTCGTCTTTGTAAAGGTTTCAGAGTTTATTTTCTTTTCTTTGAAAAGTTTTTCTATAATATCATATCTATTTTCTAAGTCCTGTTTGGTATTAACAATTTTACCACCATCCATAGTAGGTTGGTAGCAGGTATACATTCCAAAACTACCCTGTAAATGATTCATTCGGTCTTTAAATAAAAGAGATATATAATTTTGCTCTTCTGTTGTAATTAATCTGGCTTTTTCAAGTTGTTCAAGCTTAATCAGAGCTATATTCATTTCTTTTTCAAGATTGTTAAATTCATCTGTTAATTTGTTATAGTCTTTGATATATTCAAGTTTATTAAAGTTTTTCCAGGTATTAGATACTTTTTGCCAGTTAGGATTCACAGCTAATTTATCAATAGTTGATTTTTTAAGAGTATTAGACATATTACTTGATGTATTATTGTTATTATCAGCGTAATTATAACTACAGGCACCTGTAAAACTTACAATAAAACTAAGCATTATAATTAAATGTTTTTTAGCATTTATACTCATAGAGATCCTTTACATATTTAAATGAATAACAAGGTCTATAAATTTATCATTTATATTAGTTTTATTCTCAGAATATTTGTTAGTTTCAATAAATTCAAGATCTTCAACCAATTTTTCTTTAGCGGTTTTATATGTTTCAGAATTTAATTTATTGTCTTTAAAGCATTTTTCAAGAATATCATATCTTTTTTCCAGATCATCTCTTTTATCAATAATTTGAAAACCCATCATACTCATTTCATAGCAGTCTATAAAGCCAAAATGGTATTCAAGATAATGATACCTCTCTTTAAAAAGAGCTTTAAGAAATCTTGATTCTTCAGCGTTTAATAATAGAGATTGTTCTAGTGTCTTAATAATAGATTCAGATTTATCTATAGATGGCCTTAAATTATTTAATACTGTATAATGTGTTCCTTTAGGGTTTAAAGAATCTAATTCATTGAGTTTTTTCCACATAACAGTCAACTTTTTCCAGTTATTATTTTTAAAAAGATTATCTTTCACATTATTTAAGGATGTATTTCTATGCTTATCTTTATTGTCAGGCTCTTTTGATGTAACCATATTTGTTATACTCCAGAAAAAACTGCTAATCATGCTCAGTATAATTAAATATTTAATTTTATTTCTTATTCTCATAATTTATTTCCCCAATAATATTATCAATTCAACAAGTTCTTTATTTATTTGTTCTTTTTGGTCGATAGATTCATTATGATCAATAAATTTATAGTCGTTTAAAATAGCTTCTTTTGCTTGTTTATAGGTTTCAGAATTTATTTTGTTCTCCTTAAATAATTTTTCAAGAAGATCGAATCTATTTTCAAGGTCATCACGTTTTTTATTGATTTCCATACCAATCTGAGACATTTCATAACAGAGTACAAAACCTGTTTTAAATTCAAGATAACCATATCTTTCGCTTATAACCCTTTCAAGATAATTTTTTTCTACTAGAGATATAAATCCTGCTTTTTCAAGGGCATTAAGCCAGCTCTTTGTTTTTTGAATATCTTCTTCTAAAGATCGTATCTTCTCAAAATCAGCTTTATTATACATTTTGGAGATTTCAAAATGGTTTAAATCTTTCCACACTTTTGATATTTTTTGCCAGTTTGGGTTGCCAGTTAATTTTGAATATTTTGATTGATCTACTCTGGATTGATTATTATTTTTAACAGGCTTAATCTCAGCATTTAAAGTAGAATTCAATCCGTTATAAAAGCTCATCAGGATACCTAAAAATACTATAACCTCTTTTATATTCTTCTTTATCAATGTTGATACTCCTATTTATTAAGATAAATAATTAAGTTTAAGAGCTTTTTATCATTTAATATTGCTTGTTTTTCTGAATTACTGTCAATAAAATCAAGATCCTGTTTAATTTGATTGGATGTTGTTTCAAATGTTTTGCTACTTATTTTATTTTCAGCAAACAACTTCTGTAATGTATCATATCGAGTTTCCAGATCTTTTCTGGAATTAGTTATTTGGGTTCCAATTTCAGATGCTTGATAGCATTTGATAAGATATAAACTGTACCTTAAATATGCTAAACGTTCATTAATAAGGTTAATAAGATATCCTTTCTGATCTTGATCTATTAAACCTTCATTTTTAAGATTATTTAGATCCTTTTTTATATTTTCAAACTCACTTTCAAAAGAGTCCATCATTTTGTAATTTTTATTATAGTCACTTTTTGATTCAAGGGTATTGAGTTTTTTCCAGTATTTGCATATATTTATCCAGCTATTATTGTTTATAACTTTTGTTATTGAATCATTATTAATATGTGACCCACTTACAGGTTTATTTTTAGGTTTTTCTGCAAAAACAATATTTTTGCAAATACTAATAATAGCAAGCAATAGGCTAAATAATAATATTAGATGCTTCTTATGTATAATATTCATACTTAGATAACTCCATTATTTGTTTAAATAAATTATTAAATCTAGGAGCTTTTGATCTTTCAATACTTTTTGTTTTTCAGAATTACTATCTAAAAATTCAAGATCTTGTTGAAGTTGTTTAGTTGTAGTTTTAAATGTTTCAGAATTTATTTTGTTTGTAATGAATAAATTCTGTAAGGTGTCATAACGTTTTTCCAGATCTTTCCTGGTATTAGCGATTTTTGTTCCAATTTCAGATGCTTCGTAACATTTTACAAGATATAAACTAAATCTTAAATAGTTTATACGTTCATCAATAAGACTTATAAGATAATCAACCTGATTTTGATTAAGTAAACCAGTATTTTTAAGAGTATCAAAGTCTTTTTTGATTTTATTAAAGCCTTCTTCAAGAGATTGCATCATTTTGTAATTAGCATTATGATCATTTTGTGATTCAAGAGCATTAAGATTTTTCCAGTATTTGCAAATGTTTTTCCAGTTATTAGTTTTTATAATTTTTGATATTGATGCATTATTAACATGTGATTCGTTCATAGGGCTACTTTCATGCCTTTCTGCAAAAACAATGTTTTTACAAATGCTAATGTAAAAAAGTAATAGGCTAAATAGAACTATAAGATGTTTTTTATATTTGAAGTTCATACAATAACTCCATTATTTATTTAAATAAATAATTAACTCTAACAGACTTTGATCAGTTTTTTTCTTTTGAGAATATGAATTATCGTCAATAAACTTTATGTCTTTTATAATTTGGTTGCTCGTAGCTTTAAAAACTTCAGAATTGATCTTGTTTTCAGAATATAATTTTTGAATTGTATCATAACGTTTTTCCAGTTCACCCCTGGTTTGAGCTATTTTATAACCAAGTTCTGACATATCATAGCATTTTACAAGCATTAAACTGAATTCTAAATAATGATATCTTTCATTAAAAAGGCTTTTAAGATATTCTGCCTGATCAGTATTAAGTAGTCCCTGTTTATACAGAGTATCAATATTATTAGCAACTGAAGGCAATTCTTTTTCTAATATTTGCATCATTTTATAATTGTCATTATGGTTATTTTTATTTTCTGCAGCATTAAAATTTTTCCAGATTTTACAGATATTTTTCCAATTAGTATTATTTAATAGTTTTGACATATTTATTTTTGATGTTTTTGAATAAGGTTCTATAGGCTCTTTAGAATAAGTAATGCTTTTGGTCAGGCCTGTAAAGCCCAAAAATAGGCTTAATATTAAAATAAAATATTTATTATATTTAAATTTCATATATTAATGCTCTTATTGATTAAGGTAAATAACCAGGTTGATAATATTTTGATTAACTGTTGCTTCTTGATCTTTTAGATTATCATCAATAAATTTTAAATCCTGTGTAATTTGTTTGCTCGTAGCTTTAAAAACTTCAGAATTGATCTTGTTTTCAGAATATAATTTTTGAATTGTATCATAACGCTTTTCTAGATCTCCCCTGGTTTCAGCTATTTTGCTTCCAAGAGATGTCATTTTATAACACTCAACAATACCCATAGCATATTGTAAATACCCCAGGCGTTGTTTAAAAAGCTTTAATAAATATTCTTTTTCTTGATCGTTAATTAAACCATCAGTTTTCAAATTAGCAATATTTTTTTCCACTAGCAGTAACTCTTTTTCACTATTTTCAAATAATTTGAATGTATTTTTATGATCCTGTTGAGGTTTAAAACCATTTAATTTTTTCCAATAAATACTAATATTTTGCCAGCTTTTATTTTTTATTAGATCTTTATATAAATTATTATCAGAATTTGTTTTGTTAAATTGATTTTCAGGAGTATTTTTTGAAGAAATAATATATTGAGATACGCCTATAAAGCTAAGTAACAAACTTAATATTAAAATACAATGTTTCTTATATTTAAAATTCATAAGATAATCCCTTTTATTTATTAAGGTAAATTATTAAATTTATTAACTTTGAGTCTGTTTTATATTGTTGATCTCCAGAGTTTTCATCAATAAATTTAAGATCATGTTTAATTTGTTCTGTAGTAGTCTTAAAAGTGTCTGAATTAATTTTATTTTCTTCAAAAAGTTTTTGAATTATATCGTAACGCTTTTCTAATTCACCCCTGGTATTAGCAATTTTACTACCAAGTAGTGACATCTTATAACATTTAACCATACCTAAACTAAATTCAATATATCTTAAACGTTGCTCAAAAAGGGTTAGTAAATATTCTTTTTCTTTATCATTTATTAAACCAATATTTTTTAGATTATTAATATTATTCTTGATCTGATTTAATTCTTTTTCACTATCTTCAAATAGTTTATAAGTGCTATTATAATCCTGCATTCGTTCAATTTTGTTAAGTTTTTTCCAAAAATTATTTATGTTTGCCCAGTTTTTATCTTTTAGTAACTTGTTATTAAAGCTATTATTAGTATTAATTTCATTATTAACATTTTTATTCAATGGCTTTGCTATAGTTGTTTCTTTAGAATTATTTAAAAATGCTAAAAATAAACTTAATATGATAATTAAATATTTTTTCATATTTAAGATAACCATTCCTTTCCTGACTTATTTTTATAGAGATGATTATTTTTTAGAATATTCCAAAATAGAATTAATTGTAAATTTATATTTTAAGTAACCAATTTTGATTCAGGTTTTCTGGTAATAAAACTGGTAATTACAACAGTTAAAAATGATACTAATAAAGCAGGCACTATTGGTTCAAGAAAAAGAATTTTTATCTGCATAAATTCCAGCATTAATACAGTAACGCTTCCTAATATAAGACTTGACAAAGATGCTATTGGGGTTATCCAATTAAAATAATGTCTCAAAATATAAGGGAAAAACCCACCTGCAGCTCTTAGTGAGAAAGAAAACATGAGGATTTTTATTATATCTTGAGGGTTTAAAATAGCAATAATAAGCGAAATAGCTCCAACAAAACCTACTAACCAGCGTATGATTAAAACCTTTTTATCATCTTCAGCTTTTTTATCAAAATATTCTACCCATATGTCGTTAGTAAAAATAGAAGCAGCACCTAAGAGATTTGAAGAAGCACTTGACATAGTTGCAGATACCAGACCAGCAAATAAAAACCCTACTATTAATGGGGGTAGTGTATTAACTGCAAGAATGGGTAATGCATACATGTCACTAAAATTATGTATCATTTCTGCGTGAATAATTCCTTTTTCTACCAGAGCATAAATTGATAAACCTAATAAAGGTGGTATGAAAGCAAATAATACATAAAATCCAGCTGTAACAATGCTGCCTATAAATACATGTTTTTCATTTTTCCCAGAATAAAGCCTTTGAGTTACTTCCTGACCTACCAGCATTGAGCTGACATACATTATTATTAAGGAAATTATTGTTCCTATACCAATACCCTCAAAAATATTTAATTTTGCAGGAGGTATACAACTTATCATCTCAGACCAGCCACCGCTTTTAATTATTACAAAGGGCAGGGTTATACCCATTCCAAATACAATTAATATCCACTGATAGAAGTCTGTTAATGATACACTCCACATGCCACCAAGAACAGTATAAATAACTATAACTCCGCAAGAAATTATGGCTGAAGTCGTATAATCAATACCGGTTACTGCTGAAAAAATTGTAGCTGTAGCTATCATTTGAACTGATGTTAGACCTATCAAAGGGAAGAACATTATTAACGAAGTAACTATATGATTGGTTCTTCCGTATTTTTGCAAAAAAAACTCAGGTACAGTTCTAACTTCAGATCTTCTTAATATTGGTGCAATAAAAGCTATAACTGCAAAACTTATTGCCATGGTCCAGATATACCATGCTGATCCTAAGCCCCATTGGCCATAAGCTTTTTGTGTTACACCCATTGTGCTTCCAGCCCCAATTTCAGTTGCTGCAAGAGTGCCTACTAGAAGCCACCATGGCAATCTTCTTCCGGCTACTAAATAATCATTACTGTTTTTGATTGAATTTTTATTTGTATATAAGCCTATACCCAGCATAAAAACTAGATACAAAAAAACTATTATTAGTATATAAAACTTTTCACTGCTCATTGATTTGTTAATAAGATTAATTTAAATTATTTTAGATTGTTTAATTACTATTTTCGACCTTAATTACGTTCATTTGTTCTAAAACTTTTACAATTATTTCGTTAGTATCAGTATATTGAATAAAACTGTGTCTTATTAAGTTTTGGTAATCGAATATATTTAATGCAAATGTTTTTCCATCTTCTTTAAATATAGCAATTTTAGCATCTGAGATTTCAATATTATTAATTTTTAATGTATCACCAAGAAGATATACATAACTTTCAGGAAGATTAAATGAAAAAGGTTTTTCAAGATCAGTAATGTTTATACCTTTCAACTCTATATTAAATCCATCTTCAGTAAAATAAGCATCTGACAAAGTAAATTCTAAATTAATATTCGGAATAAACTCTTTAATAAATATTCTAGCAGCATCATTTTCTACTATTGCAACACCATCTTCTGTCTTAAAAGACAATGATATACCTGGAAATGATTTGATAGCTTCTAATAATGAGTTTACAGGAAGATGCATGGCCTTAATATTATTAAATTTATATATTATAGTGTTGTATTTATTGTTTATATCAATAATACCTTCA
>JBFMGH010000603.1:0-4713 GCA_040752795.1 Cyanobacteriota bacterium | reverse complement strand
CAATAAAAATAAATGATTAACGGTTTACAAATTAAAAATTTTTTTACAAAACCTTTGAAACTCAATAATAAAGAAAAATGTTATAAAGTTATCATTTATTAAGAATTTTTATAAACATAAATATATATATGTAAATAATATAGAAAGTGTATTAAATAATCAGGCTATAGTGATCTTTGAAATTAATCTATAGATTTCAGATTATAGAGGCCAAAGCCATATATCGTTTACTTCCGTGGATTGATATAAAATGAAATTCAACAATTTCCCTTTTGCCCTCTATAGACAGGCTAAATCAGCCGTGTTAATTCTATCATTTTTTTTATTTTTACTGAAATACTTATACTTTCACTTATTAAAGGCAGGCTTATAACTTATAGAAACAGTTTTAATATTTACATTTAATACATTAATAATGCTACTCAATTTTTAGAGCATACAAATATCCATGGTGAGAGATAACATAAACAAAGCCGTCTCCATAACAGGCTCTAGTGGCGAATCTAATTGTCGCCTCATACATCCATATAAGTTTTCCATCATTTTTATTTAAAGCGTAAAATTTTCTATCATCAGAACCAACATAAACTCTATCGAATATAATTAATGGCTGGGGATATATAGCTTCGCCAGCTTTATATTTCCATATCTGAGTACCGTTGTTTGCATCAAAACAATATAAATACCCCTGATTGGATCCAATATAAATTTTATCATCGTTATAAGCTGGTGCTGAATCAGTTTCTGTCGTTTCATTAAAATTATGTTCCCATTTTATTTCACCATTAGAGGCATTAACAGCATATAATATACTTCCTCTAGGATGAAAATATATTGTATTGTTACCTGATTCCAGGTTACTAATAATTCTCTTAGGAAATTGCTTTTCCCACTGAATTTTTTGATCAGAAATATTTAATGAATATAATTTACCCCTGACTGTTCCAACAAAAATACTATTATTATTAACTACTACACGGGCCTTAATACCACCATCTGTTTTAAATTTCCATTTTAACTCTCCGGTTCTAGCATCCAGGGCATACAAATAGCTATCATAAGATCCAAAATAAACTACTCCATTATTTACAAGAGGAGAAGAACTTACAACTCCATCGGTTTTAAACTTCCATAATAAAGTTCCATCAGTAGCATTAAAAGCATAAAAGTTTTTATCGGCTGAACCAAAATATACAATATTATCTACAGCTGTAGGAGAAGAGAAAATATAATCTTCTGCCGTAAATCGCCATCTTACATAACCATTTTCAGAATTAACAGCATAAAAAGTCCCTTCATGAGAAGCATAATAAATAGTTTTATTATAATAACATGGTGATGAAGATACATTTTCACTGGTCCAGAATTTCCAGGCCATTCTTGATTCAGCCGAACTGGACACAACTGGCAAACTAACATTCTCTGGTGGAGAACATGACGTAATAGTAATAGCAAAAAATATCACTAATATTAGAGTGTTTATAAAATGTTTCATACTTAATTTGCTGATTTTAACCATCTTACAATTTCTCTTACAGAAAAACGTTTACCATACATAAGTATATTTGCCCTAAATATTTTTGCAGATATTTTAACAACAAAAATAATTGTCGGAACAAGTATCAAAACAGTAATTAATATATCTATTATATCAACCTTATCAGAAGATAACCTTACCATCATTGTAACAGAAGAGGTAAATGGAATATAAGACATTATTTTAGCTATAAGCCCATTAGGATACAACACCAATATAGGTAAAAACAAAAGGGGTAAAACACTAACGGTAGAACACACGCCAGCCATTTGAGCAGATTGTTTAGAATCATATCCTAATGAACCTATACCAGCCATAATGCTTCCGTAAAGTAAGAAACCTAAAATAATATACATAAAATAAAGAAGTATATTTACAACACCAATTTTAAAATATACAGTTCCAATAGATAGTGGTATTGCAATAAATATAAGCCACACGCAAGCCTGTATCAACCCTGCTGCGCCAAGACCCATCATCTTGCCAGTCAATAACTCTTCTGAAGAGACTGAAGACAACAGTATTTCTATTATCCTTGACTCTTTTTCTTCTGCTACACTCTGCAACAAATAACTGGAAGGCACAAAAATTGTCAGCATCATAATTCCACTGGCAATATATGGAACCAGTAACGTTCCCCAAAATTTTAAATCATCTTCTTTTGTAACTTCTCCACTGCTTGTTAAGATAAAGTGATTTAATGTCACAGGGTCTTGAATACGATTCTGTATCAATGGTTCAACTTTACCTTCCAGCAATGTAGACCTTAATGCCCATCTTAAAAAATAATCTCCGCCAGTGAAAATTTTTGCTTTCTTTGAATAAGACCTGACTTCTCCTTCTTCCAGATAGTTTTTAGGAATTATATATAATACATGAATTTTATTATTTTGAAGATCCTCCATTCCTTCAGAATGAGAATCATATTCGTATATCTTTATATTCTCAAGAAATTTCTTTACTATTGGTTTTAAAGTGCTTTTATCATTTTCCGCAACGTTTAAACCTAGCAGATCAGGGTTTATCAGATCATTAATATTTTTATCATCTATAATTTCTGCTTTATCAACTATACCAACTGAGCTTATATTTTCTGTTATTTCATTGGCCAGAAAGAATGAATGAAGAACTGAAAGCCCAACAATAAAAATAAATAATAAAGGAATACCAAAGGTCACTATAAGAAACATTTTTTGCTTTATAGCAGTTATAAATTCTCTTTTTGCAATTACTAGCGTTTTATATGTTATCATCTTTACTTACCAAATATATAAAAATATCTTCAAGGGGCACCAAGCGTTTTTCAAAATGCTCTATTGGTATTGATTCTTCAAGTAAACCTTTCAATAAATCATTTTGAGAATAGCCATTTTTCAAAACGATATGCGATTTACCGTCTATAATTCCTATTTCTTTATCAATAATATCCATTTTTGCATAATCTATGCAGGGTTTAAGCAGGTATTCATTTTTTGAATACTTTTCTCTAATTGATTTAACATCGCCATTAATAATCTTTTTTCCTTTGTTGATAATTAAAACATTATCACACATTTCTTCAACCTGATTCATCTGGTGAGTAGAAAGAACAATAATTCTATCTTTTCTTTTTAGTTCTTTGATAAGTTCTTTCATAACCCTTGCATTTAAAGGGTCAAGACCAGAAAACGGTTCATCCAGAATAATGAGATTGGGTTCTGCAATAATTGTAGCAATAAACTGAACTTTTTGTTGCATCCCTTTAGAAAGTGCACTAAGTTTTTTATCTTTATAATCCAGTAAATCTAGTTGAGATAAATAATATTCAGCGTTTGAATTAGCTTCATCCTGGCTTAATCCTTTTAACATTGCAAGATAAGCAAGTGTTTCAAAAACTTTCTGATTTTTATAAAGTCCCCTCTCTTCAGGCAAATAACCAATATTATTTTTATCTTCAGGCCTCATTTTATGAGAATCTATAATAATTTGCCCTTCATCAGGTTTTAATATATCTAAAAGCATTCTAATCAATGTCGTTTTACCAGCACCATTTGGACCTAAAAGTCCGAATATTTCTCCGGGCTTTAATTCAAAAGATACATTATCTATTGCTATTTTAGAATCAAAATACTTTGATACAGAATCAATTTTTATCATTTCAGAACCATTTCAATAGTTAGAATTTTATTTATTTAAATCATTTTACTTAATTTAGGTCTATTAAAACAATTATTAATCAAATAATTTTCAAAACTTATTTCAAATTAGCAAAAATAACCTTACAGGTTTTGTCATCCGGATCAATATTTAAACAGGACTCAAAATGTTTTGCAGCCTCATTAATTTTCTCGTCCGACATATAAGCAAGTCCTAGATTAAAATGTGCATCTATTAATACAGGATTCAATTTAACAGCTCTGGTAAGGTATTTAATAGATTCATCATATTCTTTCAGATTGTAATATAACGTTCCAAGATTATAATAAGCCAGTGTAAAACCCGGAGCAATTTCTATTACCTTGTGCAAATGGTCTATTGAATCCTGATAATCGCCAATTTTGTATTCATTTAGCGCCAGATTATATAATAACTCAACCCTATTCGGCAAGAATTTAACTGCTTTTTTATATGCATTTATAGCTTCATTGTATCTTTCCTGGCCTTCATAAAAACTGGCTATGGCAATGTAACCCCATGGAGCATTTTGATCAACTGAAATCGCCATTTTATACAAAGATTCTGCTTCTGTTGTTTTTCCTTTAGCATATGCATCTTTCGCTTCAGATACATATTTTTTAAACGCAGTTTTAACTTCGGTTCTATTTAAAATCCTTAAAGATGGCCTGCCAGAATTATTAATTACTTCATTACCATTTATATTCAGGTTTCTGACTTCAGCTTGTTTTTTCTCTACACCTTTAGAAGATATCACCGTAACTGCAAGAGACCTATCTGAAGCATACGCTGGTTTTGGAGCTGGTATTACCAGCATATTACTATCTTCATTATATTCTTCAAAGTTCTCAGATAACCCCAAAGGGAATGAATCTATTTCTCTTGGCTCTATATTATTTATATTATTCTCATTATTGTTTTTAGATAAATTATCATCTGTATTAATGCCAAAAGCCTTATAAACATCAATAACTTTAGAACCATTCTGGTTTTCAATATTGAGATCTATTGGAATCGGCTGC
>JBFMGH010000602.1:0-5480 GCA_040752795.1 Cyanobacteriota bacterium | reverse complement strand
AGAAATAATAAGTAGCTCATCCAGCTCAAAACTACCTAATCCTTTAGCAATCTTCAATATTTTCTCTTGGATCATCTTTCATTAACTCCTGAAAAGTTATGCCATCTAGGATATTAATACTATTCGTTTCTGCTATTGATTCAGCTTTAGTTATTAGCCTGACAATTTGCCTGAATCTATTAGACTGGTTAAATATATACTCCTGTGCACATTCTGTTAGTTCAATTTCACAAAGGGTTTGGATTATTGTTTTGACATCTTCTAAGCTGAAAGGCTCAAATTTCAGTATTTCAAAAAGCCTGTCGTAAAGATGCCTATATCTTACAATTTTTTTGTTGGCATATCCCATACCCACTAAAACAACCGGAACACCTGTCTTGTCGTGAATGTCCCGCAATGTTTCAACTATTTTGTTGTCTCCTAAGAGATAATCTATCTCGTCAACAATAATCACTCGAGGATTTTCAGTTAATTGCCTGACACATTGCTTAAATAAGTCTGCTGTCCAGTAATATGGAACCTCTCCTAATTCTTCAACAAGCTCTTCTAAAAGCCATCTACCGGTCATTAAGTTTTTTGACCTGATAAAAGCACAATCATTTTTAGCTGCCCACCATAAAATTGTCTGAGTCTTACCTAACCCAGGGTCACCATAAACTAAAGCCATGCCAGGCAAACCTCTATTCCTGTTAAGAAGTTTATTCATCATAGCAATGAAATTTTTTACGTTTTGTGTCCTGACAAATACTTTTCTCATAGGATATCCTCATATATTAGCTTGTATTCATCGCTATTTTTATACTCTTCCATCCATTGCCTTTCTTCATCGTTGCTGCAGCCATTATTCATGAACCATTCATACCGTTCGTATTTTGTTTTAAAGATAGGTTTAACTTCTAACTCAGGTATTTCTTTTGTTGTTAGGAGTTTTACTTCCTCTTTTTGTGTAATTTCTTTCTCTGGTTGATTTTCTAACGTCTGTTTTCTGGAAAATTCTACAATTTCTTCGTGAGTAAAGAGTTTTCTTACTTCCTTGATGGTTTTACTTCTCAATTTCTGCTGTTTGACGACTTTTTGTTTGTAATCTTCTACGTCTTTAATATCCCCCAGATGCTTAGCCATTGGATGCGTTGGCATTACACGATAAGCCTTGCAAATAAATTCATTTTTCAAGCTATAAACATTGACAAAGCTAAGATCAAACAGGCTATACCTGATAATAACCTTGCCTCTAAATCCATAGAGGCTATCATCATAATAATCAGCTTTTAAAAACCTGATCCCATTCCTGTGAATCGTTTTGATTTCCTGGGCCATCATCAGGTCATCAAGCTTATTGATATCGATATCCTGTTTTTGAACAGTATCTAAAACCTCTTGAATTGTTTTACCTTGCACATTAGAACACGGCTGGCTATGTTTATACCCAAGCCAGCCATCAATAAGTCTAATAGCCTCTTCTATTGTCGGAATATACCCGTTATGAATCTCCTTATGGAGTTTTTCATTTCGTCTCATATAAGCAGGCTTGTTATCAATTGATGTGCCTATATAGGAGGGCATCATCTTTTCAAAAGACTCTTGAAATTCAAGGAAGAACCTTTCAATCACCTTCGCTCTGGCATTGTAAGGAGCCGCAAAAACCGGCTGAATCCCCAGATTACCGTAAATACCGATAAATCCCAGTTCCTCGAATTTATCATCACCGGTAAAGAATTTCGCTTTAAAGGCATTGCCGTTATCCTGATAAGCAATTTTGGGTATCCTGCCAAGATTAATAATGCTGTTTCTTAAGGCACTGGCAATACATTGAGTATTTTCTTCCAGCATAATTTCATAGCCTACTAGAGCAGTACTTTTCCAATCTAAAAATCCGACGAGGGTTGCTCGAACAGGTTTGCCTGTAAACAGATTCAAAACCTGGAAGTTAAGCCTATGACCATCAGCGACCAAAACTTCCCCGACTTCTAAAATACTAGCATCTCGAATGATATACGGTTCAACTTTATCCTTGAGAGCTTTTTCCCCTTCTCTGGCTAAAACCCATTTATCATAGTTATGCTTTTTAAACCAATCAGCATATCTCTTGAATGTTGCATACTTTGGAATAGCTTGATACCCTCTTTTGTGCAAAATATATCGTGTCAAATTAATGGCTTTGCCCACTTTAAATTTATTTGGGTGTAATAAAATCTTTAAAAACAATGTTATTTCTTCATCTGTTAATGTTGTTCGAGTGGTTTTATGGCCAGAGTATTTATAGGCTGGGGCTAATTTTGTCCAGTCGCCTAATTTTGGATCACGGATCGCTAACTTCCAGCGATAAATTGTTCCTATAGCAACGTGACCTAAGATATCATAGAGGTTTTCATGCAGTTGACCGGTATTATACAGTGTTAGAAAGTCTTTATTGCCCTGAGTGATTTTTGGATACTGGTGTCTAAAATCATTCCAAAGGTTCAATAAATCAAGCCTAGCCAGAGCGATTCTTTTTGATTCTTCAGGTATTAGTTGATCTTGCTCAAGTTTTATTTGTTCTAAATCTTTGCCGAGTTCATCAAACAGGATCTTTTTATACTGCTCGTTTTTGTATTTTTCTTGTAGCTCAGGATCTATAGAAGACAACAGTATTTCATACGAACCATTTACTTTTCTTGAAGTGTATTGAGAAATATTGAGCCTAATTGATCTTTCTGTAACGCCTTTTAAGTTAGCCAGAGTCCTCACATCGATCCAGATATCTTGAGGAATTAAACTTGTTTTGCCGGTAAGATCTGTACTCATTGCTTTTTCTCGTTTTTCTCGTGGTAACTAACCTGTTCACATTCATCAATGAATTTGAGAAAAAATCAAGTCTTTCGCCAGGAATATAGAGACAATTGAGAATATTGAGAAACAAAAAAGTAAAAGCCATAAGCCTTTACTCTCTTGATCAGGTAAAATTAGGCCGTTAATTCCGGGATTTCAGGATAGCCGAATACCGGCTTGTTATCTTTATCGACCTTTAATAAAAGCGGTAAAACAAGCCTGACATAATTTCTCAGGGATTTATAACATTCCCAAAGATCTTCAGGAAACCTTTCCGCCATAATAACGACTGCAATGTATTTACAGTTTTCAGGCTGGTTTTCTAGCTCATTTTTAATAAAATTTAAGCTATCATCATTAAAGTCAAAATCAGGCATAATGAGAATCTTAAAGCTAGAATTTATTTTTACTCCTCCTCTTAGTAAATCATTGGCTATTTGTAGATTCGTAAATTCAAAACCAGTTTCTTCCTGCAGGATCAGTTTATTTTCTTTTAGCCATTCACATAAGTCTTGCCTAGTTTTAAAGACTTTACCTAAGTTTTCCATCTGATTCCTCCTGTGTATTCTGTACATCGAACACATTCTAGAGAAGAAATAGCAGGATGCTAGCTTCTTTAGGAGATAATTTTACTTCTTGATACAATTTTAAATTATTTTATTTCAAACTTGCGAAATATTGAAAGTAATGTTACTATATTTATCCTGGAAGGATAAGACTCACATTATGAATGATAAAGAAATATATAAATTACATGCTGACTTTTGTAAATTTATGTCCAACCCCAAAAGAATAGAAATAATCTTTACTCTTGCTGATCTGGAAATGTGTGTTGAAGAAATTGCCTCTAAAATGGATATTAGGATACCTAATGTTTCTCAACATCTTTCAATCATGAGGGAACGAGGTGTCGTAAAAACAAGAAGACAGGGCACCAAAATATTTTACAAACTCTCAAATCCTGATATCCTTAAAGCTTGCCTAATTATGAGAAATGTAATGTATGAGCAAATGAAAGAAAATTATAGTTTGATTAAGGAAGCTGAAAATGAAATATAGAGAATCCGGCATGCCCCAGGAATCTTTATGGGAATCATACTTTGATGTTTTTCAAACTATTGAAAAAATGAATATCAGTCAAGACACAAGGACTTTAATTGATATAGGATGCGGCTATGGAACATTTTTATTGCCTATTGCCAGCTATATTAACGGAGTAGCTGTCGGAATAGACATTGACACTGAAATGATCAAAATTTGCACCGAAAAAGCTGCCTTGAGAGGCATAACAAACATTGATTTAATACAGGGTGATATTACCAATAAAACTGTTTTGAAAGCTATAGGAAAATACAAGCAAAAAATTGATTATATCAGCCTGTTTAACATACTTCATTGCGAAGAACCTGTTGATCTGCTTAAAACCATATACGATATTCTGAATATTGCTGGTAGGATAGGAATTATTCACTGGAATTATACTAAAACCCCAAGAGGCCCTTCTATGGAAATTAGACCTAAACCTGAAGATATTATTAAATGGGCTATAAAAGCGGGGTTTGATTTTGAGGAACAGGTTGACCTCCCTCCATATCATTATGGATTAGTGTTTATTAAATCAGAAAAATAATGGAGATAATATTTATGAAAGTTGGAATAATAAGATGTCAACAAACAGAAGACATGTGCCCTGGTAATACAGATTTTAAAGTAGCCAGTGAGGGCAAATTGGCTTTTGAAGAAACCGGGCCGGTTGAAGTGATGGGATTTGTTTCCTGTGGAGGATGCCCTGGCAAAAAAGCGGTTTCAAGAGCTCAGTTAATGGTTAGCAGAGGTGCAGAGGCTATTGTATTTGCTTCCTGCATTAGTAAAGGCAACCCTATTGGCTTTCCCTGCCCACATTTTGTAAAGATGAAAGAAAGTGTTATAAATAAAGTGGGGCCTGATATCAAAATCATTGACTATACGCATTAAAAGGAAACCTTTATGAATTCAAACTTTAAACTAAACTTTCTGAAGAATAAATTTATAAACAAACTTATTCGAATGCCATTTTTCCCTTATATACTCCAGTTTTTGGCTCTTTTGTTTTTTCTGATTCTAATTATCAACGGCTTTATGACAGGGTCACCGGAAAGCTATGGCAATGAAATAACAACGTTTTTAAGGAAGACAAACTTCACAACCCTGATTGTATGGGGACTATGGTGGCCAGGACTAATATTAACCACAATATTACTGGGTAGAATCTGGTGTACGGTCTGTCCGATGGAGTTGGTAAGCAATATTTTTAATAGAATTTGCAGATTTCTTGGTTTTAAGGGCTTAAAGCTAAATTCGTTCTTATCTTTAGGCTTTATAGCATTGTTATTATATGTAATATTACAACTTTTAGTTGCAGGCTTTGAAGTACACAGAGTACCGATTTACACATCCTACGTTTTAATTGGATTATTAACTATTGCTGTTCTTGCAGGGGTTCTATTTAAAGAACAAAGAGCTTTCTGCAAGGCTTTTTGTCCTGCCTCCCTTTTATTAAAAGCTTATAGTCTTTTTACACCACTGATTTTAAGAAAAAATATCAATGAAACCTGCTCAAACTGTGATTCAAAAGAGTGTGTATCTGAGAAAAATCGAAATAAGCTTGATGTTAGAAGCTGTCCAAGTTACCT
>JBFMGH010000601.1:0-14729 GCA_040752795.1 Cyanobacteriota bacterium | reverse complement strand
GAAAGTAAGGATTTGCTTGATAAAAAGGTGTGTTGCTTGTAACATAATATATACCTCTATTTTGGAGTTTGGACACTTCTAAAATAGAGGTTTCATATATTTTTTGCAACCTTATTTAAAATTCAGTTAAAGCCATATATCGTTTATTCCCGTGGATTGGTATAAATCCTGTCTTATTATAACCCTATGCTATTGGTTTTTTAATAACCTCCACCCAATGCTTTATAGACAGATAACATATCTATTAAACAGCTGGATTTAGATATTAATTGTTCTTTTTCTACTTGTAATAATGATATATTAGGGTTAATTACATCTACATAAGATACCAGGCCCTGATCATATTTGCTATCCATCAATAATACACTATCCTTCATGTTATCTAATCTTTCTAGATTATTACTATTTTCTTTGTAGTGGTATTTATACGATGCTATTGAGTCTTCTACCTCTTGAAAAGCATTTAATACTGTTTGATAATAATCATGCAAATATTGCTCATATTTAAATTTTTTAGCTCTTAAAGCTGCTCTCCTTGAGCCACCTGTAAATATTGACTGAGCTACACTTGATGTAAATGAGGTTAATACACTATCCCAGTTAAAAATTTGTGACAGTTTTGTTGAAGCATAACCATAAGAGCCAGATAAAACAATGCTAGGGAAAAAAGCTTTTCTGGCCAAAGAAACTTCTATTTTTGACCTTGCCAGTGTTGCTTCAGCTGAAAGTATATCAGGCCTTCTAGATACTAAATCAGAAGGAACACCTGTTTTTAATTTTTCTGGCAGTATAATTGAATCTATAGAGGCTCTATCAATAATATTAGAATTTGCCGTACTCTGCCCCATTAGAACAAGCAACTGATGAACAAAAAGAGACCTGCTAAGCTCATATTCAGACATTTGAGACATTGACCGTTTAAGATTTTCTTCTGCATTAATCACTTCAATATAAGAAATAAGACCAGCATCAAATTGAGCCTTTAGCAGATCATAAGTATCTTTATACAGCTTAATTTCTTTATTTTGCAATTCTATTAACTTATCAACTTTTAAAAGGTTAAAATAAGCATTAGCTACCTCAGTAGAAATTAATACCATAGCTGTTTTATAGGTTTGTTGAACAGATTCAAGATGCTTTTTTTTGGCAAGAGTTGTTTTACGATTTTTTAACCAAAAATCTGCTTCGTAACTGGTATTTAGAGGGGCAGTAAATATATTAACAGTACTTCCAGGTGAAAATAATTTGGGCCCTGCACCCTCAAATTGCTGAATTGAAGGAGTAGTTAAATTTTTTGAGTTTTTCTGTCTGGTATAAGCTGGATTAATTGTGATGGAAGGCAATTCGTTTCCCAGTGATTCTCTCACAAGTGCCTTGGATTCTTCTATTGCTAATGAAGCTGATTTTAAATCATGGTTATTGTCTAAAGCAGCCAGAACATATCGTGAAAGAACAGGATCTTTAAAATCTTCCCACCAGTTTAAGTCAGGAAATTCATTATTAACTTTTATATCTGAATCATTAATATTTGCCTCTTCAAAAGACTGCAATTGTGGCATATCTGATTCAATATCAGGTAATTTTTTTGCTAACAAGACTGGCTGGTTAACTAACCCCAGTAAAAAAACTGCTATAACAAAGCTTTTTAATATATTTATTTGTTTTATAGCACAAATCATACAACTACTCCGACTAAGATTTGTTATCATCAAGAAATACATCAACCTGCTGACCAACATAAACAGGAAACTCAGGAGGTTCAAATTCATATATAACCTGTAATACTCTGACATCAACACGTTCAGTTGCCAACCCGCTAAGGTTCTTTTTAGGGACCATATATGGCTGTATTCTCAGAAAGTTTAATCTGAATTTCTTTCCGGAATCTCCCTTTAAAGAGGCTATTGCTTTCATACCAGGCCTGACATTGCTTGCGTTAACTTCATCTATATCAACTCTGACCTGCATCTTGGCTGTTGTGCCAAATAAAACAGGGGGATCATTAGAAACAGTGCTTACATATTCTCCAACATGATTATAAACTTTTAATATTTCACCATCTTCAGGTGCTCTGACAATAGCCTCATCCAGTAACACTTTTACTTCTTCAATACTTGCTACACTAGCATCATACTCGGTTTTTACCTGATTAATTTCATAAGACCAGGCACCCGCTTTTAATCTTTTTAAATCTGCTCGAGCTTTATCCATTGTAGCTTTTGCTGCTTCTAATTCATACTTTATTTTATCTATAGAATCAAGACTAACAGCCCTTGGATCCGATACCGAACTTAATTTATTATATTGAGACTTTATATTGTTATAATTAGCTTCACTTTGTGCTACCAAAGCCTCCAGAGGCGGTATATCTTCTGGCCTTGGTTGCTTTTTCATTGTTTGTAATTGAGCATTTTTTGCTTTAGCCTGCTCAGTTAAACTATTTAATTGTGCATTTAAGTGTCTTGTATCAAGTTCATAAATAGGATCACCCTTTTTTACTACTTGACCCTCTTTAACATATATCTTTATTATTTTGCCTGCCCAGTAAGGGTTTATATCAATATTTTCCTGATAAGATTCGATTATACCCATCCCTGCAATAGAACTTTTATATGGTTTTAGCGCAGGTACTCGTAATGGCTTAACTGCAGGATCTTTTTGTGCTTGAGCTATAGTAAAAACAATTCCAGCAATTAAGCCAATTAATGAAACTACAAATATAGGTTTTATCTTCATCTTATATATCCCTCCTGATAATAGGTTTATCTGTAATAATTCTACCGTCTTCTATTTTGATCATTCTATCTCCGAACTTAAATATCCTTGTATCATGTGTCACAACAATAACACACTTATCTTGTTGCAGGGCTATATCTTTTAACATACCTACAATTCTCCTACCAGACTTACCATCAAGAGATGCCGTAGGCTCATCACAAATTACCAGACGCGGCTTTGTTATTAAAGACCTTGCTATTGCAACCCTTTGCTGTTGACCACCTGATAAATCTCTAGGATAATAATACGCATGAGATATTATTTCAACTGTTTCAAGCATCTCCAGTGACAATCTTTCAGCTTCTTCAGTCGAATACCCCTGAATTATTAATGGTATTGAAACATTTTCTAAAACAGTTAATGTAGGTATAAGATTATGTTGTTGAAATATATATCCAATATTGTTTTTTCTAAACTCTGTTTTTAGATCATCAGACATTAAATTAACTTTACTTCCAAATACGTTAATCTCTCCACAATCTGCTTCTAGAATTCCTCCAATTATACTAATTAGTGTTGTCTTACCGCATCCTGAAGGGCCAACTAATAAAGTAAGTTCACCAGTACATATATCCTGTGTAATATCAAAAAGAACCTGAGTTCTGATTTCTCCTTCTCCAAAACTCTTTTGAACATCAACTAAATGTACAGCGACTTCAGACATCTAACCTATCCTCTAAAGACAATAGCTGGCTCTACTTTAACAACTCTTCTTATACTAAATAAACTGGAAAATATACATAAACCTACAACAACTAAAAAAGCTAATATTAATAACTGATATGGTGTATAAAAAGCCAGTACAGTAAATTTTGGAATTGTCGAACCAAATACCGTTGTTATACCCAAGCCTATCCCATATCCAAGCATACCAACAACACCACTTTGAACAAAAAGCATTTTAGTCAGGGTACTGTTTTTAGCACCAATAGCTTTTAATGTAGCAAGGTGGCGCAAATTTTCAAGTGTGAACGTATAAAAAGTTTGCGAAGCTATAGCAGCTCCTACTATGATTCCAAGCATTACTGATATACCAAAATTAACAGGTATTCCTGTATTTTCCATATACCAGCTAATTGTTTTCCAGTAAAATTGTTTGTGTGTAAGCGCTAATAAACCTGTTTTCTTTTTTATTCTATCGCATAATTCTTGATCCGTAATACCTTTATTAGGCTGAACTAATATAAATGATAAAAGATTTCTCTCTGGGGGACTATATTCTTTTGCTCTGTCGTATGTAGTATAGATCATAGGGTATGAAAATGCATTTCTTGGCATTTTAACAATAGCAACTACCCTTGCTCTTCTATCGTTAATCTCAAACGTATCACCAATTTTAGGATTCCCAAGCAAGTCTAATTCATTATTATCAATTACAACAGCATCAGGAAGGTTTATATCAAAAAGATTTCCTGCGACAACCTTCTGCGGCAAGCCAACAAGAGAACCGGCATCAACACCCTGCAACTGAACATATTTCATATCACCGGATTTAAGCCTAACCCTTTGCCTGCTTACCAAAAAAGGTTCTGCCCATTCTACATCATCGATACTTCTTACTTCTGTTATATACATATCTGGCATAGGGCTTGGCACATCTATCAGCTTTGTAGCAGGATCCATTACCCATACAGGTACCTGTGTTACCCTTACCGGAGTTGAAAACAGCCTTAATAGCCCAACAAATATTGAACCTTGCTGTGTAATTAACATTGTCGAAAATGCTAATGCAGCAACTAACGTTATAAACTTCATTTTATCTCTAAAAAGCATTTTTAAAGCTATTTTATACATTTTCTATTCCTGCTTATTCTCTATTTCACCAAGATTATTAAATAATCTATCTAGATAAGTTTTAAATTTTTCAATTTCTTGATCATCAAAGTTATAAAAAACTTTACTTAAAAGGTTAAATAACAACGGCCTGATATCTTCAACGGCTTTTATGCCTTTATTAGTAATATGTAACCTGTATTTTCTTCTATCACTACCATCTGCTTGACGTATTATTAATTTTTTTTCTTCAAGTATATCAACCATTCTAGTAATATTTGGTTTATGTTTTGTAAGGTTATCAGCTAATTCCTTTTGATAAAGACCATCAATCTCATATAATTTTAATAATATAGCCATTTGTTCGGGTGTAATAAAATCTAAACCATTCTCTTTAAGTTTGTTACTCAGTAGTTGTTTCATACCTAGATGAGTAACAGCTATTTTGAACCCTAAAGAATCTTCTACTCTATCAAATTTAAGAGATTCTTTCATAACAGCTCCGAATAGTTACCATATTAACTGTTATTATGATAACAATAAATATGATAACCAGTCAAGTTTATTTACTCTTGAATACTTTGATATAAATTAAAAAAATAATATAGACTTTGTTACGTTTTATAAATGGTAATAGTGTGTATATTTAAAAATTGACAGCCAAAACCACTCTATTATCAACACTTAAAAGATAATGACAACACAATAATGACTGATTAATCATAAATAAAAAGCAGAGCTTTAACTCATTAATGAGTAACAAAACTCTGCTAACACGCTCTACTTTACCTAAAATGAACTACTTCAGGCAAACAGGCTAATATTTATTTAGCATGATTTACATTTATCAATTGGAAATGACTTCTGATTCCAGGCAGCAAAACCGCCATGCAGTTCCATTACAGGGTAACCATTTTCAGCTAGTATCAGTGCTGCAAAGCTTGAAGCTCGGCAATTTTGATCATAGCAATAAACAACATTAATTTTATCTTTTGATAATCGAGCTAAATTATGTTTCAAGTCTATTACAGGTATTGATAACGCCCCCTGGATATGAAATTCCGTATAATCTTCTCTAGCTCTAACATCAATAACCTGGATATATTCTTCATTAAGCAGTTTAACAAGTTCATACGCACTTATTTCATAGGCTAATTTTTCTTGAAAATACTTAACAGCATTCTCAATTTTAAGGGTTTTTTCAAACCTTTCATTTTTCAACAAAGTATTATTCATATTTAAAACCTCATTATAAAAATCTAATCATAACAATAAACTGTTATGTTCTATTTTCTGCAAAAACAACACTCCTAACAATCCCACTAAATTATTAATTGTCTACTATTTAAGAGGTATACCAATCACGTAAGTAAACTATATATGCTTTAAATTTACTACAGGATACTATAGTAAACGCATGAAATTATGAGACATAACTGGAAATCATGAGGGTGTTATGCCCGCCTTCGGCGGGCATAACACCCGAACCCTTTATTTTCTGAAGTCTATTTTATTTATGTGTTCATTATAGATTAATAAGGGTTAGATAAAACACAAAATAGCTCTATAATTTGTCCAATATAGATAATCAATATAATCAGGGTATTAAAATACCCATAGATTGTTTTAGCTTTGCTATTGCTTTCTGTTCATCAAACAATGCTTCATAATAATCAGACCTGGCACTGGCAAGATCACTCTGATCACCTAGAACTTCTGTAATAAGTTGAAGGCCAACTTTATATCTATTTTTTGATATATCCAGGTTCCTCTTGGCAAGATCAACAGCATTTTGAGAGACTCCAATAAGCATCTCAGCCTCTTTAACATTATGATATTTTTCTTTAACTTCTACTTTAACTGATTCAATTTTATCTTTGAAAGCCAGCATAGTCTGTTCAACTTGCAATTGTTTTTCTTTAATTGTTAATTCTCTTTGACCCCAATCAAAAATGTTAAAATTCATATTAAAAGCTAGTAAAAAATTGTTCTCCGGATAGAATTCAGAACCTTTCTGGTTTAAATACATAACTGACAGGTCTAAATCCGGAATATAGTTAGAAAATTCTTCTTTTTTAGCGTGTTTGGCTATTTTAATATCTATGCCATATTTTTTAATTTCCTGATTATTTTCCAGGGCCATATTTATAGCTTCTTCAACGCTAATATTATATTTAAGTGGTTCATAATTAGTTCTAATGTCCAGTTTAGCTGATTGAAGAATGCCAATAATTTTTTTGAGCCAGTTAATATTATCTTCCAGCTCATTACTTTTTGCAAATACCATATATTTAGCCTTATCAAGCTCTACTTCTACCTTTTGCGCATCTCTTTTTAATGCAGTGCCTTCTTCATAGCGCGCATAGGCAAGATTATAATATGACTGTAGCTCATCTACATTCTTTTTGCAAGCTTCAAGCTGATATTTTGAGGTTAGCACATTGAAATATGCATCATATACAGCAAGAGCTGTTCCATTTGCTGCATATTCTTCTTCCACAAGTGCTTTATCAAAACTCAGGTAAGCCATTCTTTTTATATGGTATTTCCTATACAGGCCTGTCAGAGTTTGTGTAGCACTTACAGTGTTTTGTCTCTTCCAGTTGTCTTCAACTTTAAACCCTACAAAAGTCAGCACCCCTATACCTGGTATATCAATTGATCCATCACTACTTAAATCTGCAATTTCTGTCTGATAGCTATACTGCATATCAGTTCTAAAAACAGGCAAAAATGCTAAAACAGATTTTGTAGCTTTAATTTTATGAATTTTAGTTTGTTTTTTCTGTATATTAAATATACTGTTATTTTCCAGGGCCATATTGATAGCTTCTTCAAGGTTTACTTCATAACTTTCAGGGTTATCTTCTTCAATTGAAATAACTTCAGATAATTCTATGACTTCATAGCCATCTTCATCAGGCTTAACTTCTGTTATAGATTCTTTTTTAACAACATCTACCTGTGATAAATATTTTGTTTTTATATCTTCTTCAAAATCTTTTTTCTGTTCATTAAGATTATTATCACTTTCGAGATACTTAGATTTAAATTCTTCTTCTAAAGATAGCGCTGAGTCAGTTATGTTTTTTTCTGGATCTACAGAAGCACCTTCATACTGTTGAGCATTAATAGGATCAATATCATTATTATCAACACAATAACCGGTAAGATTTACTGCTAATATATTTAGCAATAATACAAAACCGGTTATAAAAAGTGTTTTACTTATATTATTAAAATATTTCATTATTAATAATAAAAATTTGTAATCGCTCAGACTCAAATTAACACAGAGATACATCGAACTTCAAGAAAAATATATATTTCTGTTTTACAAACGAAAAATAAAATCTTAAGTTCTCTGAGTAACTCATTTGTATAAAACATTAGTTATGCAGAGATCTCAATAAATGCATAATATTATTTATCCCCAAATGCATTAAGGCAATTTTGAATTTTATTAAAATCTATATAAATGTAATTATTTATCAGGCCTTGATACTATTTAAACCAGATGTAAATTTAATCAAACTTTTTTGTCCATCATTTTTTCAAGTTCCCACCTGACAGTTTCTGAAGCCACTTCAAGTTCATCAGGAAGCTTTAAATGCAAAGGTTCCAGGTCACCGTGCAATCTTCCTAAAACATCTGCAGAAAAATCATGACTTTGGGCCATCTCAAGAATTGACTCAACAGCTTTTACTCGAACTTTAATACTTCTATTGTCATCAGAAGCGATTTCAGAAATGAGGAAAAATGCTTCTTTCTCTCCACCCTGATTTTTTATAGCTTCAAGTGCTTTCAACTGAGAATCATCTGTTAAATGTGGCTTGCTTGCCAGCATATTTTTAACACCAGATAATATTCTAAGATCACCATTATTTAAAGCTTCTGCAGCATTTTTTAAATATGTCGATTCTTTTTTCTTGTTAATTTTTCTTGAGATAAAATCTCCTAATTTACCCGAAAATGATACATTTGTATTGCTTTTAGGGTTAACAAATATGTCTCCAGACTGTTTTGAAGAGAAAGATGGAATATTATTAGCACTTCCTGTTTTAACATCACCCGAAAGTTTTATACGTGGACAAACATAATCTACTCTAAGCATTATAATCTCCCTTGATAACTAAAAATATTTTCTAGAATCCTTGCTTAACCCGGTTAATTCGTGAATTTGTTACAAACTCTCAAGGCTCAAGTAATGACTTAAGTTAAAGATTTATGCATTTAACACACTGTAAATATTTAACAGGGACCAGGTTTTAGAGGGCCCTCGGCAAAGATCTATTTCCGAAACTTTGTGAATAATCCGGGTTAAATATTATTTAAATCCTCGAGTTTTATTAACAAAATTAAAGTTACAAAATTAAAGTTACAAAATTAAAGTTACAAAATATCTTTTAATGATAGAGAGAACATAAAATTTTAAGAAAGTGTTACATATACACAATCTAATTTTATTACTGATTTATCTTCCCATTATTATTTATTGTTCAATCAATTAAATTTTTTGCTGAAAAAACATTGAAAAGTAAACTCTATTTAACATTATTAAATGCGGCAAAAAATAGCTATGATCATTGCATAAAGTGCTTTTCAAGCTATTTAGATTATCCAAATGCCTTATATATGGTAACTAATAAATTCAATAAGTATTGATTTATGAATATTTCTCAGTTAAAATTTTTTGGCCAAGTAGAATATTACTTGAGTATTTGATATATGTTGTGATACAAAAGTCATTAACAAAAAAAAAATTACAATCAAGGGAGTTATTATATGATAAGAATCCGCTTAAAGCGATTAGGAAGAAAAAGACAACCACATTATCGTATTGTTGTTTGTGATCAAAGAGCAAGAAGAGAAGGCGCACCTATAGAAGAATTAGGCTATTATAATCCAAGACATAAACTGTTAAAATTAGACAAAGAAAAAGCGCTTGACTGGATTACCAAAGGTGCCCAACCTTCAGAAACAGTAGTTAAGCTTATTGAATCTTGCGGAGAAGACGGACAGTTTAGTCCTGAAGCTAAAGAATATAGATTAAACAGAAAGACAAAACTCAAAGAAGCTAAAAAAGCAAAAGAAGAAGAAGCAAAAAAAGCTAAGGAAGAAGAAGAAAAAGCTAAAGAAGCAGCTTCTGCTTCTGCATAGATTTTTTAATTTTTCCTTATGTTTAACAGAAGATTTAAATCTTCTGTTTTTTTTTGAAAATTATTAACCCTGCTTATTCACAAATAAGTAATCAGCGAGGAGGTTGTAGGGTGTGTTTTTTACGTAGCAAGCAAAAACACACCCTCTCTCTTCTTCTGAGAATTATCATCTGATTAACAGTGTGTAAATTCAGTATTTTTAACAGACTTTCACAAATCTAACAAATTCACGAATTAACCTAGGTTAATAAAAAATCACCTCAAAAATTAATGCTTACATTAAATACAATTGGGAATAGACATTAAAAATAAGGGTAAATTTTTTTAAATATTTAATTTAAAATTATTATTTTTTTTTCACTATTGTCGATACAGATATGGGTAGTTATAAAAAGTAAATAATACTATGAGGAAATATACAGGTTCAGGGTTAATGGATTACATAATTCCAACAGCTTTAGTTGGATTAACACTCGGACTGGCTTTATATTCACTGGATTCAAATGGTTCTATATTAAAATTCCTTAAATCTTCTTTAAATATGAAATCTGGTACTAATACACAAGAAGTGGTGGTAGAAAGCCTTACCACTCCATCATCAGCTGCTGCAAAAGCTGGTTCGCTTGGCGGAACACCTGATAACCCTGTAAGCCAGTGTTCTTACAACAATTGCACAATTGATTTTGGTAGTTATATACTTACCGGAATACCTAAAGACTTTAGCGATTTTGTTGAAAGCTCGGGTAACTCTGGAGGAACCGATGCCTTAACAAGTTTATTATATCAACTGGCAGATCAACTGGAAGCCGAAGGAGATACTACAGGAGCCCAGCAATTTAGAGATCTTGCAAATCTTGGGCATTATTCAGCCATGATAGAACAGCAGGTTGAAACCCTTGCCGAATCAAAATGCACAGCTCTTGACAGCTTTTGCTATGAATATATCTACTCAAACCAGAATCCGGTTAATGCACCTGATAATGTTAGTAACTTACTTACAAACATTACAGCAGTGCCCCTGGAAGTTAATATGATGCATAACAGACTTGATATTGCTGCCAATTATTTTTTTAATAATCCTACTGCTTTTAATACAAATAAAGAGATCTTCTCCTCTTTCAAAATGTATGAAATTTATCAGGATATAATGAATAAACCCGGTTATTCTGATAGCTTAAAAAGCATAACTAAAGAAATTGTTAATCAAATAAACAACTTAAAAATAGAGATGGACCCATTAGCACTATGCGGTGTATTAATGAGCCCTACCAGCAAAGTCCACGATCTTGACACAGGTGCACAAATACGCACAATAAGCACTTCTTCAAATGTTGGGGTTAGATATTTAATAAACCCCGAATATCCTGAAGGTACTCATTTACGATCAGCATTAATTTGCACTACTGGCAATTATGATGATAAAGGCCAGGCCTGTCACTAATTAAACATTTCTAAGAAGAAAGGGCATTAAGTTCATCGATATTATTCGATGGCTTAAATCCAATTGCTTCCATAAGCTTTGGTATCATCTTTTCTCTACCAACAGTCATAATATGAACACCATCACATACAGGTTGAAGCTCTTTAATTAAATTAGCAGATATTTCCAGACCAAGCTTTTTAGGGTCTTGTGCTGTTTCCAATTCATTTATCATCCATTGAGGAATATTAATACCAGGAACATTGTCGTTGATAAATCTGGCATTTTTAGCTGATCTAAATGGTAATATACCTGCAAGAATAAATATTTGATCTCTTTCTATACCATAGCTGGCAAATTGATCTATAAACTCTTTGAATCTTTTAACATCATAAATAATCTGAGTCTGAAAAAATTTTGCACCCTGATCGCATTTAAGCTTGATTTTAAAAAGTTGAAGCTCAGACATATCAACATTAGAGTTAAAAACCGCTCCCGGAAAAAAGTCTGTTCCACCCTCAAGTTGATGTCCTCTCATATCAACACCTTTATTCATCTTTGACACAATATCAAGTATATGGACAGAATCAACATCATAAACTATTTTAGCTCCAGGATGGTCACCTAACGTAGGGTAATCTCCACTAATGGCCAGAACATTTTTTACTCCCAGTGCGTTAACTCCAAGTAGGTCTGATTGAATAGCTAGTCTATTTCTGTCTCTGCTTGTAACTTGAAAGATAGGCTCAAGACCCATTTGCTTTAATATTGTACAACCTGATGCAGAAGAAAGCCTTAACATTGCTCTCTGATTATCGGTAACATTAACGGCATCAACCCACGGTTTAATAATTTTAGCTTTATTTATAAATTCTGAAATATCTGTACCTTTAGGAGGCTCCAGTTCTGCACTAACAACAAATTCTCCGTTTTGTAATTTTTCTTTAAAAGTGTTCATTTTATTTGCCTTTATCAATCTTTTGAGGTTTTAAAATTGTCCTGAATGATTTAGGTTTATTATATTCAAGCATATAATGAAGCTTACCCTGCTTTTTAAGCTTGTTATAAATTAAAACCCAGGCACAATCTCTGGTAGTATCAACTTCACACTTGCCACTATAGCTCCCTCCACAGGGGCCATTTATCAACCCTTTAGGACATCTTGTAACAGGGCATATTCCGGCTGTTTTATATGTTATACAATTACCGCATTGAGAACATTTTTCTTCATAAATCCCTAACCTTTTTACAGAACCAGTAAATAAAGAGTTGTTTGTAGGGTAGACAGGCTTTTCAAGCAAATCTGACAAAACCGAATTACCAGCTCCACAACCCATACTATAAATAGCATCAACATCCAGGGTACCACTAACAATATCTTTAATGTATCGTTTTGTTAGTCGTTCATCACAAAGCGTCTCTACAACAGTTGCAAAAACAACTTCTTTGCCGTTTTTCTGAAGGGCTGTTGAAAGCTCTTCTACTTCTTTTTCACCGCCTGTCTGGCAACTTGTTGCACATACTCCACAGCCAAAAATTGCTATTTTAAACTCATCAGGCTCTAGAAAAGATAAAATTTCTTCTATTGGTTTCTTTGTCGTAATATTCATTGTCTATCTCTTTTTATTTCAAATCTACCAGGGAATTTAATATTATTTTAGCACTCATTAATATTTATAGAAATAACCACTACATAACCTTAATATAGTAACCTCATTAAATAATTAGACACAACTAAAATTCTTTTTTAATTAGTTCGTTAACTATAATCAATCCAAAGATCTACGAAAAGATAAGGTTTTTAATGATTTATTTCATCAAAAATAAGCTTAATAATATAAAGGATTTAAAATTATACTGTAAAACACTACATTTTACAAAGTAAACTATATTCAAGCTTTTAGAAATTTCGTTATATAAAAATTTACTAAGATTTACTTTTTTTATGTTTTGATTTACCTTCAGCATTCAATTTTCTTAGTGCATTGGTAATTGAAATTTTAGATAGCTGCACACGTGTGTATTTATCATAAAATACAAGCCAATGTTTATCACGTGGGTTTTCTACAGAAAATGATATATTACCGCCAATTTTAGTTCCGGGTGATATTTTCTGGAACCACATATCAGTATCACCAAATGGTGAAGGATAATATATAGAACCCTGTTCATTAACAACTGCAACATCAAAGAACGTAAAAGTTTTCTCAGACTGATTAACAATATCTATATCCATAGTAATGGTATTAGGCATACCAAAAGGATCTTTTTCAATTTTACATTCATTAATACCGACTGTTAAACCTTCCAGTTTAAGTTCTTCATCTGCTAAAGCAGATTTTTTAATTACTGGCAGATCAATATCGGAAGTAATTTTCATTTTAATCTGGTCACCGGGAGAAATTAACAAAGGTTTACCTTTTCTAACAAGAGATTTTGTTAAACCTGCTGCACCACCGATAGCAGCCCCACCTGCAAGGCTATAGCCATGAGTAGCCACTGCAAGACCAATACCACCCAACTTCAATGCCAAAAATCCACCTATTGCTCCTCCTACAAGTGTATAACCCACATCTGTAAGAGCTACTTTAGCAAATGATTTCAACGGATGTGACTTTGTAGACATCCTGGCTTTAATAGGAATCTCTCTGCCATCGGGTGTTAGAAGATAATCAAAATCTATAGTTACATAGCCGTTTCGACCAAGCCTTTTTTCTGCTTTAGACTGAGTGACCTTACCATGAACGACACTACCCATTGGAACAACAATGCTTCCATCAACATCTAAATCATCTGTGACCTCAGCAAAAAATTCATCGCCTTCCATACTAACTTCCGAGCTTAACACTGTTGAAACAGTCAGCTCCAGATTAGTACCCTTTTTAACCTGCTGAACTTCACCCGTGAAGGTTTCGTCTTCCTGATAAATGTCAACATTGATTTCACCCTGATAGACGTTATTTTCAACTTCACTAACACTATCAGCACTGGCTTCAACCTTAGTTTTTTCCGCAGGAATTTCTTGTTGTGCAAAAACAGAAATATTTGTGCTCAATAAACCAACAACTAATATAGACGCCAGTAATTTTTTATAATCTTTACTAACCATCCTCACCCTATATCTCCCGAAGTTATTATTCTTACTATATGATACATTAATTTATCCAAAAAGGCTTTATTATTAACTAAAAATACTTTATATGGTGTAGAAAAACTAATAATTTCTTTACTTATAACGTTATATTAATATAAAGCAGCTAACAAATTTTTAGTGATAAAAGTTATTATAAAAATTTACATTAATAAAGAATATATCTAATAAAAATTATTTCTTGAGAATTAAAATATCTAGTATAAGTGTATTTCAATTAATAACTACTAAATTTGGCAATGATTTAAATTGTTAAGAACACTGAACACCTATCTGACTACTCTAATTGTTTTTCAATAAAAAATAAAGAGAGCTCAGTATAACTATACTTATCCTTGAAAGTAATCTATAGATTATAGGGGCATAAAGCCATATATCGTTTACTTCCGTGGATTGGTATAATTCTAATAAAATATCAGGGATTAGCTTTTAAGCAATGGTGGGTTTA
>JBFMGH010000600.1:0-5071 GCA_040752795.1 Cyanobacteriota bacterium | reverse complement strand
AACTCTACACCAGAAGGTGTTATATTTCCAGTTTCTTCAACAATTTTAAATAACCTGCAAAAATATAATGACTGTCTGGAATCTTATTCTAAACCTTTAAATCACTTAATTGATTATGAACTGGATGACGAAGCCAGAATGATTGTATTAACAGAAACTCAACAATATTATAGATTCATTGATATGACAAAGATGGTAGAATATTTATACGACTGTATTACTGATACTATTGAAATATCATTTATAGAAGAACTTGAATTTCTTGTCAAGCTTGATAAAACCAAAAAAGATATTCAAGAATTAATAGATATGCCAGATCGAAAGATTAATCTGTTTATAACAATATGCAAAAATAATAACGGAAACCTATCAATTAACAAGAGAAAAGCTCAATTCACTGAATTAACAGATGAAGAAGTAGAAAAACTTGAAAATATCTATAAAAAGCATTTTTTGAAAACTTGAACACTAAATTGTATATGTAATATTTAAATTGTAAACAATCTAACTTTATTAAAATAAAGCTAATTGAAAAATAGTATCAATCATTATTACAATATATTCAACATGAATTCCTTACATCGCTTAGAAGATGACTGAAACTGTCAGGCATCAGGATTTTTCGGTCTTTTCGTTTTGAAAACGTTACTTTTCAAGCTAATTTCTACCTAGCTGCGTAAGACCTGCAGTAAATGAGATTGCAAATTTATAACGAAGGATACAATTATTTTAGCGAAGAGACCTCTGCATAACTAATGTTTTATAAAGAACAGTGGTTAATGAGGGGAGGCTTTAAAAGGGCTGCTACGCGGGCCTTTTAAAGCCGACACTATTTCTCTGCTATCTTAGTTATTTGCATATATCTTGCGAATTTCCAACAGGCCAGAAGTGAATATTTTGGCCTAAATTTCAGTTATAATAGGAAAACACAAAGTTCCGGTTAATATATAGTGATATTTTTTCTTACTATACTTATCCTTGAAAGTAATCTATAGATTCCAGATTATAGAGGCAGGGGCTGTCATTAATTTACTTTTTTTTAAGCTCCTTAATTTGAGATAAAAATCTCTTTTTTTGATTATTTTTCACAAACTTTTTACATATCCTCATCCGGTTTGTGTGCAGTTGCAAAAAACTTATCTACATCTGTACCTGTATCCTTTGTAAATTTACTAACTACAATCAAAACTATAAACGAAACCACAACACCAAATACTCCAGGCCCCCCAGAAGTTGGCAGACCAATAATAGTGTTAACACCACTAAGAAGTGCAATAATAAATATCAATGAAACTATTAACCCTGATGCTATTCCTGCAATTGCTCCCTGCCGGGTTAATTTCCTCCACCACAAATTTGAAACCATTGCAGGAAATATTGCACTTGCAGCAATACCAAATCCTAAAGTTACAAGCCATGCTACATTTTCATGTTTCAAAACATAAGCTAATCCTACCGAAATAGAAGCCACAACAACTGTAGTTATCTTAGCAATATTTAATTCCTGCTTTTCGGTCGCATTTTTGTTTATATAAACCCTGTAAAGATCATTGCTTACTGTTGACGCACACGCAATCATAAGTCCTGCTGCTGTACTTAAAATAGCTGCAACAGCTGCAGCTGCAGCTAATGCCATAAGCACTTGACCACCTATCGCGTTTGCACCAGTCAAAACTGACATATTCTTAGCAAATCCGACATTTCCTTCAGCTATCCAGGCAACTAACTGGGGATAAATTGCAGGCATAAGCAAAAATCCTAGAATAATTGAACTTATATAAAATATACCGAGACCTACAACACAAAGCATAACACTTTTCTTTGCAGCCTTTGCGCTTGGAACAGTATAAAACATAATTAAAATATGAGGAAGACCGGCTGTTCCAAAAACCAAAGCAATTACCGTACTTATTTGTGCAATTAAACCTGTTTGATGAACACCAATAGTCATTGCTGAAGGAGCATCAGGAAGTATCTGTCTTGCAACATCAATTGCTGCTTTAGCATCAGGAGCAAGAGATACGGCAGAAGCAACACTCGGATCTGCCCCGGCAATGGAAGGAGGTACTATTTCAGAAACTAACGTAATAAGCTTAGTAAATGAACCATCCACAAATATTATTAACCCCAGTACAGCAAGAAAAACCATTATTCCAAAAAGAAAAGATGCTTGAATAACTTGATTATAAATTGTGGCTTTCATACCTCCAAAAATTATATAAATACAAATTAAAACTCCTATACTGATAATTACAAATAGAAAATCCCACTTCAAAAGGAGTTCAAATAATAAACCTGCACCCAATATTTGTGGTACCAAATAGAATATCGAGATAACTAATGTACATATCATAACCCAAAGCTTAATTTCTTTTGCTGGAAATCTTGCATAGAAAGCATCTGCAACCGTATAACTTCCAACATTGCGAAGAGGGCCTGCTATAAGCAATAAAACTGCCATATATCCGCCAAAAAACCCTATAGCTATCCATATTTTGTCTACTCCAAAAATTGCAATACCACCTGAAACCCCTAAAAAACTTGCAGCTGAAAGATAACTCCCTACCATAGCAATACCAGTTAGTATCCAAGGAGTTTTATTACCTGTAACATAAAAATCAGCAGCTGTTTTAACGTACTTTGTGGTTAACCAGGTTACCAATATTGTTATAGCTACAAAAAATAAAACAAATATTAATACAAGTGAATATTCCATAATTAATTACCTCCAGTATATAAAGAATATTATCAGAAGAATCCAGGATATAGGGAAAATACCCATTGACAATACAAACCCCAAGGGCATTCCAAACAAAGGAATTGAAGAAATACTTTGAAATTCAGGAGCTTGAATAATTGCACATGCAATATAATAAGTAAAAAATACCCCGAAAATTCCAAATCCCAGTTTCCTTTTGTAGTTAAAGCTTTTTTCATCAAACTTGATGGGTTCATTTTCTAATTTTGTTTCGTCCATTATTAATTTTCCTTTTCTTTTATATTTTTAATATAGAAAAAATACTATCATAAATATTCTTTACTTCATCAAAACTTGGTTTGTAATTCAGGTGTGTTCTGTTGCATTAACTAAAAAAATTTATTGAAAAATAAATTTACTTTAAAGAAAATATAGAAATTTTTTTCAAATTTAATTCTTTGAAAAAAAAATGTAATGCTAAAAACTAATTATAGTGTATATGTAAGCACCTTTTCTTGGCAAGTCAGTGAATTAAATACACCATATGTAGGTTATTGAAATAAGTATTTAAAACTATTATGTGGGTAATTATTTTACAAATACTATTTATAAACTAATCAAAACAGGAGAAGACAATAATTTGTAAGAACTATACCTAACATTAACCAACCCGGATAGTTATAATAATGTTTTGGAGAGATAGTAATTTGATAATCTTAATAATTAAATGAGGTTGCTTTATGTTTAAACTAAAAAAGAGAATAATTTTATTTCTTTTATGCATGCTTGTTGTATGTAAACCCGTCCTGTCAAATGAAAATGTAACATCAGAATTTATTAATGATCAAACAAGTGTACTTGATCAGGTCAATGAAAATCCTCCTAAGCTTGATCTTAACCTGCAAGACCTTGAATATATGAAGCTAGCACGAAATATCAAAAGTGCTGATGCTATTGAGGGAGAAAAGCTTCATTACAGCGATGTAAAGGACAACAACTGGGCCTATCAAGCACTGAGTGAACTAACAGAAAAATATGGCGTCTTAAAAGGCATGCCTGATGGAGCCTTTGAAGGAGACCGACCTGCCACAAGATACGAAATGGCTCAGGCTCTTGTTAAAACAGTTCATAAGCTTGAAGAAGAACGCATTAAGCTTTCAGCTATTGAAGAAGTAGCATTGAAAAGTTTAAAAAAAGAATTCGATAAAGAAATTATTGCCCTTGCTGCCAGAATAGAAAAAAATGAACAGCGCATTACAGGGCTTGATGAAATACATAAAGCAGATATAGAAACATTAACAGGAGATATTGAGAACCTTAAAAAGAGACATTATTTCGTTCCTACATTGCGATTTATGTATGGCTTCGGTGACTTCGATGAAAGAGACGGAACACACGCATCTACACGCCTCAGACTTACATCTGTAACCAAAGTCAATAAAGATACGGTAGGAGTCATAAGACTTCAAGCGGTTACATCTAACTTTATTAATATGAGTGAAGTAAATGGCGATATTGTAGACATGGACCTGGCTCTTGGCTACGTCCAGACAGGGTCACTAACAAGATGGCTGCCTGAAAAATACGGAAAAGCAGACTTTTTTGGTGGCGTGATGCCTGCTAATTGGTACTTCTGGCTTGGAAGATATACAACTTGTGTTGACGAAAGGCCGTTTAATGATTCCAACTTCACCTTTAGCCTTCTCAACACCCAGGTCTCAGCATTTGGAAGAGATGCTGTTAATGGCCGTAGAATGGTTGCAGGTGGTCAATACATTAAAAAGTTCGATAAGTATAATGCTAAGATTCAAGCTGTTGGAACAAGAGCTACTGCTGGTAGTTTACCTATAGCCGGTACTGATAACTTTAGCTCAGGTGATGAAACAACTTTCTATGCTGTTTCAGGTGAAATGGATCTGCCAATCAAACATCCGGTTAATTTTAAGGTCAGCCATTTCTACTCATTTGGAGATGCTGCAACAAACGAGCGTACCTATTCAGTTGGTGGTCGTCTCACAACCAAATTTGAAAATTTTGGTGTCCTGAAAGGTGCTGTTATCGGCCATAATGGTACTGTACCACCAAGATACCTCGGCGGTAGAGGAGGACAGGGTTTCAGCTATCAGGTAGCATATAATCCAACTATTAAAGCTTTTGGAAACCTCTTTGGTAATCCTGATGAAATAACACACCATATACCAAATCATGTTGACGGTAAGACAGAGGTAGGAGTTGGTTTCGCTAACTACCATAATGATGACGGCGAAGCAATAAGAGCTCTGGATGTTTACATCGGCAGATTCTTTACTACAAATATATTTGGAAGAGTTATTTATTCTCATGTCAACCCGTCAGTAATTAATAGGGTTTTAG
>JBFMGH010000599.1:0-2849 GCA_040752795.1 Cyanobacteriota bacterium | reverse complement strand
AATAGCAGTTATAGGAGATAATTTATATTCTATTCCCTGAATTAACATTGCCTCAAGTTCGCTTATTTCAGGTGAAAGCTTACTTGATATAAATGGAAGAATTATTATTCTTTTGTTAGATCCAGTACTCATATATTAAAAGGTAGTCTATTAAATTTAATCAAAATCATTGTTCTAACTATTAAAGATAATAATATTTTAAAATAGACTAAATATAAAGTATTTGAAAGAAAAGTTGATTATAAGTTAATAATATTTAAGTAATAGTTATTAAAGTTCCGATTTTATCGGGTTTTTGTGGATAACATTTAATAAATGACACCTCTGAATAACCAATGTTTTATAAAATATCAGGGAACTGTGGTTAATGAATGGAGGGTTCAAAAGGCCCGCGCAGCGGGCCCTTTTGAACCCGACACCGTTTCTCTGCTACCTTAGCTTTGTTGAGAATATATACATTTAAGCACAAGTCTTTAAATTGAGAAAAAACAGACCCTTTAAAGCCAGTAGTTTAAGATTTTATGATTTATCATCAAAATTAAATTGAATATCAATATAATTTTTATCAAAGCTTTTGGGGAAAGGTTTGAATGGAGCCGATAATTTAACTGCATGAATAGATGCTTCATCAACATCAATGTTTCCTGAAGATTGCACCATTTTAACACCCTGTAAACTACCGTCTTTGCCAATTCTAATATTGACAACAGTGCCATAATTTTTTAAACCTTCTGGAACATTCCAGTTATTTAGTATAGAGATTTTTAACTTTTGCAGATAACTATCTATAGAATTTTCGTCATTATTTGTATTTCCGGGGAAGATAACAGGAGGTTGATCTAAAATTTCTATAGAATCAGGGTCTTTTTCAGAATTTAAATTTATATTGTCATCGGAGTTAATTTCAGCTGTATCTTGATTTTCATCAATAACTTCCTGGTCCTCATCGTTATTAATAGCATCTTCTATAATAATTTGTTCTGAAGATATAGCAAAATACTCTATAGAATCTTTAACCGAATCTTCAATGTAAGGTATTTCGGTTTTTTGAGGGTTCTCAAGTACAACAGCATCTTTTTTTATGCCAATAAGGTTACCTTTTTCGCTGGTTATGTAATAATGATCATTATTTTGAAAGAATACGACCATTCTATCTCTTTCGTTTAATATTCTAAATACCTTATGATTTTTATCAAATACTTTTATTTCAGGCTTAATAATTTGTATAATAGGGAAAGCTCCGGGATAATTATTATCTTCGAGCAAGCCCCCATAAATAAACCCTTCAAGATCATCTTTTTTAATGTAATACCATCCATTAGGTTTATGTTCAATTATTTCAACGACTTCACCGGCATTAATTTTAGTTTTAACGTTATCCCATTCAGTAGAAGGTGCAGATCTCAGGTTTACAGGCATTCCCAGATTAATTATACGTGCAAAATATAAATATTCTTGATTTGAAGTATTTGTATTAGTGTTAACAACCTGGTTATCTGAAGGCTTTTTAAAGAATACCTCTTTAGAATTATCTTTAGAGAAAAATTTATAAGCCAATAAGATACCTAAAATAGAAGCAATAAAAATAACTATAGCTATAGTATAGATTTTTTTAAACGGTATATCATCTGAATCAATCTTATTTAAAATAGTATTAGTTTGATCTTCATCAATATTAAATATCTGGGCGGTAAGTAAAGCCAAACTATTAAATTCATCTGCGCTGAAATAAGAACGATATGTTTTTAAAATCTTCCATAGAGGGTTATTATGAATTTCAGAAGTTTCAATAAGTTTTTTATTTTTAATAACTTCGTCATAAATTTCCTGATAGATTCTTGACTTAGTGGGATTATGATTGAGAGATTCAAAGTTAATATTTTCATATAAAAGGTTAATCAGGTTTTGAAGAGTAGCTTTAGGCTTATTAATTTGAGGAAAAACAGGTGATAGTTGAACTAGATTAACAGCTTTTAAAGATTCATCGTATTTTTTTCTTGTGATGGGGTTGCACAGAATTTCATAAGCATAGTTGATTTCTTCAAGTTTTTCAGGGTTATATTCAGGTGAAGTATGGTGGTATTTAGTAGCTAGTGTTCTATATGCACTGTTAATTATTTCAATACTAGCATCATGATTAATCTGAAGTATTTTATATAAATCTTTTTGCATATTAAAAACCAATTTGAACATTAAATTATCTTTAGAATCTTTTTAAATGTTAGCTTATACCAAAAAGCGATCACTGTATAAGAATTGCAGGAAATTATTTATAGTGTTTTTATTTTTATACTTTGATTGCAACTTAATATTATTATTGATTATAGTTATTTCTTTTTATTCGGGCAAAACTATGGATAAATAGATAAAATAAATGATCAACGAGTAAATTGAAATTTAATCTGAAAAGTTAACTGTCAGGATGCTAAAAGCAGATAAAACCCTGACCGAATACAAATATATTAATTTAATAAAAAGGCTCTAAAATTGTTTCAATAGCGGGTTAAGTATTAAATAATTTAATTACAGTTGTTAAAACGCAACTTTACAAATTTCAAAGATTGTAAAGTATTGGTAGCAGAAAAAAAAATAATTTATGTTATACTAAACATTACTATCGATCCATGAAAATTTAAGACAAAATGCCACTGTAGCTCAAGGGTAGAGCACCCGCCTTGTAAGCGGAAGGTTGCCAGTTCAAGTCCGGCCAGTGGCATTTTAAATTTTGTTCAATTTGGTAAATAATAAGTATTCAAAATTAAGTATTCAGTCAGTTTCCTGAGTTTTTATGCCAATCAACGGAAGTAAACGATATATGGCTTTAAATTATTATAGGGTGTTTTTGCCTG
>JBFMGH010000598.1:0-2949 GCA_040752795.1 Cyanobacteriota bacterium | reverse complement strand
CACTAACCCCTTGGTAGCAGTTAAAACTAGAAATTCTAACTACCCTCATCAAATTACAAGCCATAGCTTTAAACATCATTTGAAAAGTAACTTTTTCTATTCCTTTAAAGTGTGTTTTATATGAACCACCTTTATTTTTCTGACTTGTAAGTGCTGGAAAAATGTTTTCAAAGGGACTTCTAATTTTCGTAATAAATTTATCTAAGTCTTTATTTTTATCTTTGCGATTATTTTTCTTTATAACCATAAAATGAAGGTTATCTGACTTACAAATATCTCTAATGTTATTAGTATCAAAACCTTTATCTCCAACAACTGCTCCTTGTTCAGGTTTAATATCGTTAAACATATCATGATCCATAACATTTGCCGGTTTTACACTGACTTTGGTGATTATTCCCTGTAACATATCAACAGAAACGGCTAATTTAAACCCAAACCAGAAAGATTTTTTTGATTTTGCTCCAAATCTTGCTTCCTTGTCTTGTGCGAATTCATGAACATTTTGATTGTTTAATTTTTCAATACCTTCTTTTATAGCTTTGTCTCTTTCTTTCCATAGCTTAACTTTACTTACTACGGCTGATGTATCAACAAATGTAAAAGTATCTGAGACAATATTTTGCTGTCTTAGTTGATTTGTAACATTATTAAAAAGCTCTGTAAGCTTTTCAACTCCAATTCTATTTCTTAAATCTCCAAAATAACTATGATCGGGCGTTTTTACAGTTAAACCAAAACCACAAAATAGTTTTGCTGCATTATTTTCTTGTAAATATCTTTCCATTTCTCTATCGCTTAAATCTTCAGCAAATTGTAACAATAGAGCTTTAAATCCCTTTTCTACTGGAATGCTATTTGTTCCTTTATTTGAATAAAGGGAATACAATGGTTTAACGAGTTCAGAAAAATTAACTAGTTTTAGTAAGATTCTATATGGGTGATCCTCTCTGACAAGCGATTCTAATAATTCTGAATATATGTCTCTTTGTCCATTATCAATATTTAACATTTTTCATTCCCTTAAAGTACTAACTAAAGTTATTTTAAGTTATTTATTAAAAATATCAAAATTTTATTCATCGACAGTCTGATAATTCTAAGGTAATGTAAACGTTAAAGCTTTTCCAGGTTGCCATTCTTGAACTATTTTTCTACCATCAGGTCCAATTTTATAATTTGAATTATTCTCAGGTTTATTGTCAGAATGATTAGTAATAACAATTTGATCAAGTTTTTGAAATGTAGTAAGTGAGTTTAAAGGTTCAGGTTTATTGGGAACCTGGGGCACTTCGGTTTTATTAAGTTCTTTTTCTTTTTGTCTGTTCATTAACTTTGTGTTACTACCAGAGCCTGATTTTGGTATATTCCCCAGTGTGATATAATCTACCATATAAATTCCTCCTCTTTTTATTCTATGTCAATACATTTGGGTTCTTCTCCACCAAACATGAGATAATCTAGTGATTCTGCAAGGGGAGCAATACATTTACCGGAATTTTCTTTTTTAAAAGTTTCCCAGTTTCGTTGCTCTTTTTCACGTTCTAAGTTTGCATCTTTTAGACTTTTAAAAATTACTTTAAGAGTATTAATAGGATTTGACGGTTCTAAACATTTTGGCGGTTCTCCTCCAAACATAACATAATTTAAGCCCCCCCCCAGGGAAACAGTACATTTGGTAGATTCTTCTTTTTGAAAAACATCTTTAGCCGGGGCAAGTTCTTTAGGCATTGAATTATCAGCGACAACAGATTCTTTTTTAGTTTTTTTAGTATTATTATCAGGTTCTAATTTAGGAATCGTGCCAAATGTAATTTTGTTTACCATTAAATAAATTCCTCCTCTTAATTATTTTTTATTTTTTGAGACATCTTGGAACTTAACTATCGCCTAACATAATATAATCTAAGGAACTTGCTTTAATTAACTTTTAAAAATGTCCCAATAATAATGTTATTGGATATTGATTACTCCTTTTATTTATTCCCTCTTAATTATATAAAAACAATTAAGGCTATGGTATTGTTAGGTTATTTGATTTAAAAGCCTGGGCCAAATGGACTATTATTGTGTTTACAAAAAAATAAATACCTGCAATTAAGTAGGTATTTATATATAAAGTGTGGCTTGTCAAAGAAAGTAGTTGTGGGTAATAAAGTTGGGGGTGAGAGTTAATGTTTTTGTTGCTTAAAAAGTAAATTACTTTGAATAAAATCATTAATTCGTTGCATAATATTATGTTCTAATTGAGATATTTGTTGACACATGTCAATAAATGATAATTGAGGATTTGGCATTTGAAACTGTTTAATTTGTTCACTATTTTCCCGAATATCAAATTGAAGTGATTTTAACTCTAAATTGTGCCCGTTTAAAAGTTGTTGCATTTGTTGTCTCGCCTGGTTTGGGTCTTGCAGCATTGCTGTGTCAGCAGTTGCTCTTTCTAATGCTGTAAGAATGCCATCCATTTTACCAGATGCATCTTGATACATAGTATATGCTAAATTTTCAGCTGTGCTAATTTTACCATCATTGTTTAAATCAATTAAAGATCCTAACGCACCTGCCTCTTTAGTATTTATAATTCCATTACCATCTTTATCTAAAGCTTTTAAAGATTCTTTAGAATATGCCAACCCCTTATCGATACTTGCTTTACCACCCGGATTCGAAGCATAATCAATAGAAGTGTTTTGTAATGTTGATGCTGCCTGTTTGTCACCTTTGTTTGCTTGCTGCGCTAGATTTGCAACACGACTGCCTTCTGCTTTACCCTGATTAATTAGGCTTGTCATTATTAATGTCCTCCTATACATTTTATCATCAATGATCCTATCCCTAATTATATAAAAACAATCAAAATTTATATATTGTTAGGTTAACTGCCTTAAATGTATAGGTCAAATGGACTAAAAAAAAGTTTTTGGGGTTACCAAAAACTCAATAAGT
>JBFMGH010000597.1:0-13198 GCA_040752795.1 Cyanobacteriota bacterium | reverse complement strand
ATTTCTGCATCACTTACAAAGGCATATTCCCCTGCCGTAATTTCTACATTGTTTGCAGCCTGAACCTTAGATTGATTATTAACAAAGGCTACCTGCCCGGCTGATAATTTGACATCATTTCCTGCTGTTGCCTGTGAAGTAACTGTAACAAAAGCTTCATTAGTACCATTTAGTATAATATCATTTACAGCATTAACATTCGCTGTATCAGTTAAGAAAGCTTTTTGTGCTGAATTTAATTCTATATCTTTACCAGCCGAAACCTCAGCATTACTTACAAATGAATGATAATTGCCTGTTAATCTAACATTACCTTCTGCTGAATAAACGTTTGCGTTCATAACAAAAGCATCATTAAATTGAGAATATACATTTATATCTCCAACCGCTGAAACGCTGGAACCTTCATTAACGAAAGCTAAATTTCTTCCTACTATATCAACACTGCCACCAGAAGTAACCTTTGAGCCAGCTGTAACAAAGCCTTCACCACCATTATTAGCATAAATACCTGCGTGCTCTTTTGCATAAACACTGGCCCCATCTGTTAAAAAGGCCTGACCACCTCTTGCAAAAACTCTGGCTTCATTATTACTGGCTATAGTTGCATTACTAACAAAAGCCTGTTCTTCACTTTTTACTTCTACAATATTCTCTGCCTGAATTACAGTGTTATCATTTACAAATGCAGATTTAATGCCATAAAGTTCAACATCTTTAGCAGTTACTCTTGTTCCATTATTAATAAATGCTTGATCATCAGCTAACAGGCTAACCCTGTCTCCTTCAATATCAGACCCTTCAGCAATAAATGCATTGATATCTGAAACAATAAAAGCTGTGCCACCAGTTTTAACGGTTGAATTTTTAATAAATGCATTGGTACCTGCTTTAATAAACACTCCGTTTTCAGCATTAACTTCTGCATCACTAATAAATGCTTCATTGGTTGATGACATAACAGCTACCATATCTGATGCGTTTACCTGAGCATTCTCGTTTATCATTGCCAGATTATCAGACGCTACTACTGTATTACCTTTTGAATAAACTTTTGAAGCTCCCGTGATAACTGATTCATTTGAGCCTGATACAAGAACAGAATAGCCTGAAACAGTAGCTCCATCAGTTATATATGAGCTATTACCAGATACTAAATCAACGGCACCGAGGGCATTAATGTTAGAATTAGAAATATACGTACAATTTCCCGAAGACATTGTAACATTTTCAACATCGACATTAGCTTGATCAACTATCATAGAATTATTTCCTGAAGATACTCTCAAGCTTCCTGAGGCTGAAACATTTCCTGATACAATTGTATCAGCTTCAGAAGTTATAAATACACTACCTTCATTAACCTGAACAGTAACATTATTATTAGCGTCACCAACATTAACCAGGTCACCAGTATCTATATTAACTGGAGCACCTGCAAGTATTGAACCTGTATTACCAAAAGTACCTGTTTGTATAGCAACATTTTCAATTGCTTTAATTGCACCATTATTATATACTGCTGCACCACCATTAATAGGTGTATTGCCATTAAAAAGAATTGTAACTGCTTCATCTGAAGGAACACCATTTGTTGAGAAAAAGCTTTTCATATAATCAGATGTTGGCGTGACAACTGTTAGGCTACCTACATTTATAACTCCCTGTGCTCCTATTGTTAATCCATATGGATTTACAAGAAAAACATTTCCACCTATATTACCTGCTTTAAGACCGTTTACTGTTCCGTTAATATATGAGCCTTCCGAATGTATCAAGTTAATTAAATTTACGGTTGAATTAGGTAAAACCAGGTTAACTACTTCTTTATCAAATACATTAAACTTTTTAAATGAGTTAAAAGCATTTTGTCCTTTTATTGTTGATGTAGATACTGTTGTTGTCATTGCATTTATATCTACAGATGTTTGCGTTTTACCGTCAGGTATAATTTGATTAGGTACAGGGCCAAGCGCATAAACACTTGACAATGGCAATACAAATGATATTGCAAGTATTGTTAGTAATTTATTTTTGTTAATATTCATTTATTATCCTTCCTTATAACAGTAATCAACTTTTTTACTATTTTTTTCACGTTATTTCTAAGCGACCTTAGATTTTATATCCTGATCAAAGTCTCCGAACACTTTTTTTATGTTTCTTTTTTCAGCATCGAATCTGTTTTTTCTTTGAATATACTGATTTCCTATATTTATTGCTTCTTTAAGGTTAAATGATATCTGAAGTATCTTATCAAGACCTTTTCTAAGCAATAATAGTGTTGATATTTCGTTTAAATTACAGACCATAAATTGAATATTATTATTTGAACACTTATGCCAGGCATAGACAATAGCAGCCAGACCTGAATCGTCAATAAAATTTATTTTAGAAAAATCTACTATTATTGTAAAATGATCATAATTTGCGATTAAATCTTTTATTTTAAACCTGAATTCTTTGCTGGTTCTTTCATTAAAGTCTGAATATGGTAATTTAATAATAGTATTATCCTGATACTTATAAGCCATAGACAATTTAGTTTGACTCATTTTTTAATAATCTCCTCATTCAGTCACGTGGGGGGTTGGTTTCTTTTAATTTTGTGCGGGAAAGCCATATTACTTTAACCAGAAGTAGTAAGTATTTAACAAAAAATTTTTTGATAAAAATTGAAAAATAATTTAAAAATTGTTACAAATACACTTATTGACTAAGCACGTAGTATACTCAAAAGTCTAGCCCTTCGTGTATTTAAAACAATTAGATTTGTTAAGCTTAAACCTGAACATTATTTTTAATTTGAATTAATAAAAAAAATTATAATTGTTACTGTTTTCATTTAAAATATTTATATTCTACTGATACTTGAAAGTAATTTATAAATTCTAGATTATAGAGGCCTTGCATTTTGCCTGCTCAGTAGGCACAAATATTCTAAAATAATTTAAAACCATATATCGTTAACTTCCATGGATTAGTATATTTATACAGAAACAGGAAATAATATATGAATAAACAAATAATAACAGGGTGTTTGGTTCTTGTATCAATAATAATTGTTCTGGTTAGCTGCTGTGGGCTTGCTGGTTATCTGGTTTATAAGTCTTATATTACTTCTGCTGAAGAAATTCTCGGTGGTAAAATACCTGAAGGCTTTTTTCTTAATGAAATCGCCTTTAAAAATTCAAACCGATTTATTAGATTCTCTAAAAGCCCTGATAACTTTGTAATTATTGCTGAAGGTGCTCTAGCTAAATCTGATAGCGAAAGACAGGCCTTAGAAGATTATATTTCTGATTCAATTTCAGATAATTCAAATGATTTAGATGCTTTTACAATAAATAACAACAATCTTGTAAGGGATGGATATGTTGAAGTTAAAGGAAAAACTTTCCAAAAATATTCTATAAATATTGTTTCCGGCAACTCTGATTATAATGCCATTATTGTTTTTCTAGACTATACAAATAAAACAAAATTATTATTATATATGGCCCCACCTGATAACTTTAACTCTGAAGTTGTTAAAACATTTTTAGGTGTTATGCCACTGCCAGAAAACACTAACTATACTAATCCTTGAAAGCAATCTATAGATTCCAGATTATAGAGGCCAGGTGTTTTTGCCTGCTGCGCAGGCAAAAATACCTTAGAGTGATTTAAAGCCATATATCGTTTACTTTCGTGTATTGGTATAACCCGAATTATTCACAAATAAATAATCAGTAAGGAGTTTCAGTCTTCTTCTGAGAACTATCATCTGAATTAACAGCACGCAAATTCAGATTTTTTAAATATGTCATTAGAAGCAGGTTTTGCGTAAATGTAACTAATTCATGAATTAACCAGGACTAACTTAATTTTCAACCAGATACCAGAATATATTCTCAGCGTTAACACCTGCCGCAGGATATTTCAGACTAGCTTCTTTATTATTTTCCTTTATTTCTTTAAAAATAGAATATTTATGCTCTCCTGTTACTATAAATACAACATTTTGGGCATTATTTATTAATCTATATGTAAAAGTTATCCTCTCCGGTGTAATGTCTGCACCGGGTTGTGTAACAGGTGCAACCAGTCTATTGTTAACACTTAAAGCCTCATTAGCCGGAAACAATGATGCTGTATGCCCATCATTACCCAGGCCTAATAAAATTAAATCGAATGAAGGGGTATCATTATTATTTAATTTAAAAAATTCCAATATTCTTCTTTCGTAGTCTAATGAAACATCAAGAATGTTAATTAGGTTTGTATTATATGAAAAAACATTTTCTTCTGGTATTGAAATCTTTGATATCAATGCCTCATTGGCCATAAAATAATTACTATTTTTATTATTTGCCGCTAAATATCGTTCATCAGAAAGAAATATATATGTATTACACCAGTCTATTTTATCACTATACTCAGCTAAAGAGATTAACCTATAAAGGCTTATTGGTGTCTTTCCTCCTGATAATGCCAGTGTAAAAAAACCTTTCTGCTTTATAGATTCATTTGCAAGGTATGTAATAAAACCTGCCAGGGTTTTATTCAGTTCAAATATTGAATTAAATTTTAATACATTTGTATTCATGGCATATTATTCCAGCTTTGTTATTAGCCATTTTCTACCGTCATTTTCAATCAGCTTATTTGCTGCTTCAGGCCCCCAACTACCTGCTTTATAGTCATATAAAGGGCATTTTGAATCTGGTTTTGCCCATTCATTTAATACTGGTGACATAAGGTTCCAAGATAATTTCATAAAATCATGCCTGATAAAAAGTGTCTGATCTCCATGCATGCAGTCTAATAGCAATCTTTCATAAGCCTCAGGCAAATCTATTTTAAACTCATCTTTATAACAAAAATTCAGGTTTACTGGTGTCAGACACGACTTTGGCCCCGGATATTTAGCCAGTATTTTTAAAGAAATACCTTCTTTGGGCTGTACTGTCAAAAATAAAATGTTCTTATCTGCAGCATTTGAACTATCTCTATCAAACATTGAATGTGGTACAGATTTGAATACCACTGCTACACCGGTTAATGTCTGCTTTAATCTCTTGCCCACTCTAAAATAAAATGGAACTCCTCTCCAGCGCCAGTTATCAATAAAGAGTTTAAATGCTGTAAATGTTTCTATATTTGAATCATGATTAACATTTTTTTCATTCCTATACGCTAACACGTCCTGATTTTCTACAATACCAGATACATATTGGCCTCTTACAAAATTATTACATATATTATCTTGATCAAAAGATCTGATAGAGCTTAATAACTTAATTTTTTCATCACGGACCTTATTTGCATCATACACTGCTGGAGGCTCCATCGCTATAAGTGTCAATAATTGAAGCATATGATTCTGACACATATCACGCAACAAGCCTGCTTTTTCAAAATAGCCTGCTCTATGCCCTATGCCGATTGTTTCACTCACTAATACCTGAATATGGTCAATATAGTTTGAGTTCCATAAAGGCTCAAAAATAGAATTTGCAAACCTGAGCATTAAAATATTTTGAACCGTCTCCTTACCAAGATAAAGGTCTATTCTATATATCTGCTCTTCTTTCAGAGTAGATAGTAATCTTCTATCAAGATCCATTGAAGTATTAATATCTGAGCCAAATGGCTTTTCTACAATTATTCTTGACCAAGAATTGTTATCGAACGGTTTATTTAATGAAGCTTTGCCTAAAGAGCATATTATTTCAAGATAAATATTGGGTGGTGTTGCGCAATAAAATATTCTATTATGTGATGTTTTAAAACTATTTTCCAGTTCATTAAGTTTAATACTTAACTTTTCATAAAGATTTGAGCCAAAATAATCTCCACTAATATAAAAACAATGATCTACGAAAGAGTTAAGTATATCTTCTGAGGTAATTTTGGCAGATTTTTTTATAGTATCATATACCTTATTTTTAAATTCCTCTGAAGAATAATCCGTTCTTGAACATCCTAGAATAAAGAAATTTTCATTTAAAAGCTTTCTATTATAAAGAGAAAACAATGCTGGCAATAGTTTTCTGCTTGTAAGATCTCCACTGGCCCCAAATATTATAATACCACAGGGAGGTGAAGTAACTTCCGTACAAAATATATTCTGCCTGGACATTAATATTACTCCGCTTGCTTAACTTTGTGACCACCAAATTCTTTTCTAAGAGCCGCATTAACCTTATCAGAAAACAAATCGTCTTTTCTGGACTGAAATCGTTTGAAAAGAGACAGAGCAATCACCGGTGCCGACACATCTGATTCTATAGCCTGCATAACTGTCCAGCGACCCTCTCCTGAATCCTCTACATAACCTTTTATACCAGATAAATCAGGATCTTTCTCAAATGCCAGTGCGGCCAGCTCTAGTAACCATGATTTGATTACACTGCCTCTGTTCCATAAATTACACACTTCTGAATAATTTAAGTTACTATCATACGGTGATTCTTTCATTATTTCAAAGCCTTCAGCATATGACTCCATTAATGCATATTCAATACCGTTATGTACCATTTTTACAAAATGCCCGGCTCCTGCAGGGCCACAATAGAGATACCCATTTTCAGGGGCAAGCGCCTTGCAAACGGGTTCGATATATTTAAAGATTTTTTCATCCCCACCAATCATAAGGCAATAACCATTCTCAAGCCCCCATATGCCGCCAGAAACACCGACATCTACATAATTTATTCCGGCAGTTTTTAATTTTTCAAATCTTATAATATCGTCTTTATAGAAGCTATTTCCACCATCAATAATAATGTCACCTTTTTCTAGCAAAGGTATTAAAGCATCAATATGTTGCTCAACAATTTTGCCTACTGGTAGCATCAACCACACCACCCTTGGAGCTTCAAGTTTATCAACAAAATCTGACAATGATTCAGAAGCTATTGCTCCATCTGCTTCCAGTATATGAATCTTTTCTACTGATCTATTATAAGCAACAAGATTATGACCATTTTTAAGGAGCCGCTTAGCCATATTCATACCCATACGACCAAGGCCAACAATACCAATTTGCATTAATTTTTCTCCATTCTGAGGAAATAATTATCTGATTTTAGAAGCAACTAAACAATTATATTATGGGCGAAAAATGATAAAAATTCCTCTTTATAAGTATTCACCCGGAAGCATTGTTTATACAGTTTCTTAAAATTAATTATAGATTCAACATATCTTCAGTTATGGAATTCCAGCACAACACCAGGTTAAATGGCTTAAAGTTTTAAATCACAAGGACTTTAAATCACTCGATTAAAAAATCTATATAATATAGAAACATATGCATAACGGATGTTTGATAAAATATCAGGAATTAGCAGCCAATAAAATAAAGGCCTAAAAAGCCTGGTGGTCGATATGCTTGATTTGATATAAACTGTCATGATAAAAAATCAAAAAAATCTCTTATAATTTTACATCTTTTATAATATCCAGATCATAATGTATTGTAGATTTATGCATTCAAACTTCTCAACTTCCAAACAAAAGCTTAAGGGATCATATGCATAAAGCTCTTCAGATTGATATTAAAGATAACGGCCTGACAGCCACTATGACCATTATAAAATCCGTACTGGCCAAACAACGAGAGTTGCAATACCCGGGCCTGCCTGATGTTCAGGCGGCCTGTGAAGAATCAAGAGTCGTATTCGGCATTGATGAAAAAAAGATTGTTGATAACCTGAAGTTTAAAGATACCCCAATAGCTATTGCCAAAGGGCACCCGGCAACACCTACTATTCACGACCAGATTATTTACTCATTTAAAGATATGAGAAATCATAAATTTACGCCAACTGTTCTCGCCAATGATAAAGCTGACTATTATGACTTTATTCACTTTAAACTGGTTCAACCTAATGAACTACTGGCATTTATAAGAAAAGGTCGACAGGGTGATAACGGCACTAACGTTTTTGGAGAAGTTATTTATGCTGAGAAATTCAATGAAATTTCTCACGAAATACTAAAAAGACTGGTAGGAAGTAATACCGAATTAACCAATAAAGGTATTATATCTAAAATTCAAGGCATACCGCTATTTGATGCCAGCGGTAAAATAAGTGTCAGCGAAGTTTATACTATCCCTAAAGATATTGATTTTAATACTGGTTCTATAGAATTTGATGGCTCCGTTATTGTAAAAGGATCTATAAAACACAATTTTGCTGTAAAGACTCCTCACGATGTGCTTGTTGAAGGCATTGTCGATGGTGGCATAATAGAAGCTGGTGGCATGGTCAGCTTACTCGGGGGTATCACCAGAGGGAAAGTTAAAAGCGGAAAAATTCTTATTGCTAAATATATTTATGGCTCTGAAATTATATGTAAATCAACTGTTATTGTTGATGAAGCTATTTTTAACTCTGATGTAAAAGCTAAAACCGTTATTTCTAAAGGTACACCTGGTGTCGAAAAATCAGGACAGATTTCTGGAGGACGTATAATTGCCAATAATTTTGTTTGGGCCAGAAACCTCGGATCTCCTTCATCTAACTATACTGAAATATTTATAACTATGGCGGTTGACGATGGTCCATATAAATTCCTCTTGAGAGAAAGACATAACCTGAATAATGAAATAGATAAATATGTTAGAAATATAAATAACCTGGATGAATTAAAAACTAATGTTACATTTCTACCGCCAGATTTCAAAAAAACACAGTATCAATTATACCAGCTCCTTAAAAAGACTGAACTAAAACTTAAAAAGATTCAGGCTCACATTCATAAACTTGAACAAGAAATTAATGAAGAAGAAAAAACTAACGAAAGAAAGATATATATACCCCATGCTTTGTATCCTAAAGTTCATATAACAATTTCAAAAAAAAACCTGCTAACAAAAAATGATTATGGGGCTTCTATAGTGCACATTTCTGAAGAAAAAAACACCCTGGATATAGAGCCATTCGTTGGCACAATGGAGCTGCCAGAAGGTTATGACAACAAAGAGTAAATCAAATCTTCTCTATCCACATATATCTTTGTAATCACACCATTTATCAGTTTTAAAAGTGCCTTTCAGCGTTTCATCCTTGAATTGCACTTCATATTTGCCTGAAGTCTTACCACTATGGCTAAACTCTGTAAATGTTATTGTGGCATTAATAGCTCTTTTACAATTGTTTGAGGCATAACATATTGTTGCAGAACCATTATCATTGTCATTTGATAATTTATATACCTTCACAGATTTACCTTTCTGTTTAAAAGGAGCCGGTAAATTACGCCAGAAATTAAAACTCATTACCGGAAGTGTGATATCATCACAATTTTTACCTCCAGGAGCAAGGTTTAAAACAATAGATCGACTATCCCAGGGGGCACAATCGTGTCTGAGTGTGGCAAATTTATAAATATTTTCACTAAATAAGATATTTGAATTAGTCACATTGGCTGCAATAATAATGATTATTAATATTACATTTTTTTTAAATTTATTCATAACTTTATTAACCTTCTTCATTTTTATTTAAAACCTAGATTATTAGCAGTATATAATAATAACTATGTACCCTTTCTATTTACTACCGGATATTTTCCCATGCTGCGCACAGGTAAAACCTGCCCTGTAAATTTTTTAAGTCTATAAATTGTTTCAAGAAACAATTTACCTGATTGTATTTTAATATAAATTTACACTGGTTTAAATTCAAATTTTATTGATCTTATGCGAAACAATATAGACATTTAAACTAATCCGCCGTTCAAAACCTGCCCTGCCAAGGCAAAAGACCCGAACCGCTGGCCTCTTTTGTCTTCCTTGGTTAAGTTCTTAAAATCTTACAATTATATTTGAATGAAAATTCATGCAAAAATCTCTTAATATTATGAAAATTCTATTTAATTCAATAAAACTTTTGTCGATAATTATTTTAATAAGAGGATGGACAATATGAGAAATATTAAAGGGGCATCGATTGCACAATATGCTATAATTTTAGCTTTGTTAGGGCTAACAATAGCAGTATCATTTTTCTTTCTGGGTGACAATATTAAAAATCAATTTAAATTTTTAAGTTTTTTGTATGATAACAACAACAAAGTTATTGCTGATAATTTACTCGGCATGCAGATCTCCAAGGGTGCTATACCTCCTGGCGGGCTTGGCGGATCATTTGAAAACCCTGTCATGGAATGTTCCGGTGACACCTGCGCATTCGACATGGGTCCATTTGTTTTAAACAGCATCCCTGAAAACTTTGCTGAATTTGTTGAGACTTCCGGTACTTCTGGCGGTACTGATAAAATTGCTTCTTTCTTTGATCAAATAGCTGAATATTTCGACGAAATAAACAATGACGAGGGCTATGAGGATTTTAAAAACCTCGCCAATCTCGGCCATTTCCTATCCGATATACACGAAGCCATTGAAAATACAGCAAGATCATGCCAGAGCTTTCCAGCAGGATCCAGAGATAGCACTACGTGCTTTGACAGAGCTATTAGGGACAGGACTGATTCTTTAACTTTACCTGCCGAACTGGCTGAATTGCTTCCAAATTATAGAGACTATGATCTTTATAGACTTATTAGAGACGGCATGTATATCGGTGAAGCTACATACGACTTTAAAGATTATGATTCTGATGTTTACCCTTCTTATGCTATGGTTGAAGTTTTTAAAGGCATTATGGATAATCCTAACTACCCTGATGAGCTTAAAGCTATTACACAGGAACTTTATTTAGACATTGCAGACTTAGGCTTTCAACAATCCAGCCTGGCTCAATGCGTTAAAGAAGGCATTGGTGATGGCAAATCTTTTGATGAATATGACCCTATAACAGGGGATAGAATAGGCAGAGTTGACTTTGTTATACAAGAAGGTCTTGAAGACCTCTTGAAACCCAATGCTAGCTCTTTTACTGATCTTGAATCTGCTTTAATTTGCGTCACTGGCGGCAATAGCGAAACAAGTAATAAATGCCACGATAAATTTAAAACTAAATAAATACTCTCTTATTCAAACATTAATTGCTATTAACAGGTTTCTTGTTTTTTATAACTATTTTTGAATAGTTAATTGTTGCCAGCCCTGATAGTGCATTCATCAGTGATTCTGACCTGTCAATATAAACATCCTCTGTTTCATTTTTCTTCTCTTCTTCAAGCCCCAGATAGCCGGGGGAACCCATACCATTTGACTCATTATCTGTACCTGCTGGCTTTCTACCCCGTGACACTGCGCCTCTCTGAGCTATTTCATTATTATGAATATTTGGCATTTATTATCCCCGGTGCTTTTATTTACTCTGTATTAAAATACAATGCAATATTAGCCCTGTTTTTTAATGTTGTCAAAATTACTAACAAACAATACACACATATAAATAATTAGTGTCAGGTTAAATTACTCACACTTTGAAAAACTTTGTATTTATTACAAAAACGGGTGAGCGCAGCAGCTATGCTGCAAGCAAACCCGCCACGCCCGCAGGCGACATAATCCCCCCTATGAGGGGGATAAAGGGGGTGGGTATAATGTTAAGCTACCATTTGATTTACCTTTGTATTTATTACAAAAAAGGGTGAGCGCAGCAGCTGTGCTGCAAGCAAACCCGCCACGCCGGCAGGCGACATAATTCCCCCTATGAGGGGGATAAAGGGAGTGGGTATAATGTTAAGCTACCATTTGATTTACCTTTGTATTTATTACAAAAAAGGGTGAGCGCAGCAGCTATGCTGCAAGCAAACCCGCCACGCCGGCAGGCGACATAATTCCCCCTATGAGGGGGATAAAGGGGGTGGGTATAATGTTAAGCTACCATTTGATTTACCTTATAACAATCAAAATCTTTTAAATTGCCATTAAAAGTTTTTTATTTGCCAGGTAATTTTTACCGTACACCATTTTTTTAAAATGTTTAATGATCATTCTCGTTCTTTCAATCCAGGTACTTATCTAAATTTTAACTAATAAAGACGTTTGCTGATTATATTTTCCAGAAACAACCTTTTCTATGGGCAATTCAAAACAACTTTTTGTTTTTATATATAATAAGAGGCATTTTTTTCGAGTATTTTTAACATGGTGAATAATTCTGTAAATACAAATATTACTAGCCAAACAGGCAAAAGCAGTGGGGTTGATAATTCTTCTGCTGATACTTACAAAACTGTTAATGATGTAAAGATAGCATTACAAAATGATGCTTCCAAATCAGAGTTCCGTAAAAGAACTGCTACTGCCTCTAATCAGCATGGGGATACACTGGTTATATCAAATTCCAAACAAGAAAAACAGGGCATTATAGATAAAATCAAAACCACTTGTACTGATATTAAAGATAAATTTACAGGTAACCAGAAGGAAAAGCCACAATCAACACAACAACTATTAGATATGAATATACCAACTGTCATAACTATGGATCAAACCGTTGATTCTTCTAGAAGTATTAGAGGATAAAAGCTTTTTAACTTATTTTACCCTTTATAACCTTTAATATATTAAAACATATAAACATTATTAATAATGCAAAAATTGATAACAATGTTAATGGTATCTTTTGATCGCTATTTAATGAACTATTCTTGTTATTTATATCTTTACTGTAACCAGCATTCTTTAAAATCACGTCAACCCTTTTTTCTAGAAATTCTAAATCTCTAAGTAATTTTTTAAAACTTGTTATCAATTTAACATCTTCCGGGTTTTTGCTTTCTTTTATATGTGATTGGGTAAAATTTATAGTTTTTTCAATACCCTTAAGAGAAAAAGAATAATTTGATATGCTTTCGACAAGTTTTTTTTTGTCAGATTCAGACATTGTTTTGCCATAGTTATACTTTTTTACAGAAATATCTACCGTTTGCTTGATTTCTTTATATTGTTTTACAGAATCAGAATATATCTGCTGGGGCGGAGTATATTTAAAGTCAGGTAGCAAATCTGCATAGCAACTGCTAAAAAATGAACTTGCTGCTATTATTGCTATTATTACTACTACTATAATTGAACATGTATTTATTTTACGCATTTTTAAATCTCACCATTAACTAACTTTGCATCCATTTTAACAATAAAAATAAAAAATTATAATGCTTTTACTGAATTTTAAATAAGGTTGCAAAAAATATATGAAACCTCTATTTTAGAAGTGTCCAAACTCCAAAATAGAGGTATATATTATGTTACAAGCAACACACCTTTTTATCAAGCAAATCCTTA
>JBFMGH010000596.1:2910-6000 GCA_040752795.1 Cyanobacteriota bacterium | reverse complement strand
AAAATAATTTTTTCTACCATATTTTTTGGGGGGTGTTTTTTTGTGGGGGCCCCCCCCCAAAAAACACCCTATAATAATTTAAAGCCATATATAGTTTACTTCCGTGGATTGGTATAGGAAAAATTATAGAAAATAATGCTAAATTTCTTTCAGGAATTCAGGTTATACTTATCCTTGAAAGTAATCTATAGATTCCAGATTATAGAGTCAGGGTGTTTTTGCCTGCGCAGCAGACAAAAATACCCTATAATAATTTAAAGCCATATATCGTTTACTTCCGTGGATTGGTATAAGTCTTATTTAAAGAGGTAATTATAAAGAGGTATTGATATATAAAAAGTATATAACCTCGATATTATAAGGGTTTTAAAGGTTAAGTCATGTAAAAAAAATTGTAAATACTGGAAACTTTCTTCAAAAATAGGTTTTTATATATATACTAGGGGGCTATCCAATTTTATGACAACACCTTCTCGATAATACAGTGTACACAAGAATTAATCCTCAGGTAAAGGAGCTAATTTATGACATCTTCCTTTGGAGGCGATTTTCTCTTCTCAAATAGTAACAATAGAGCTAAAACTAGAATAACAGGAACTAACAAAAAAGACAAAACATCCGGTCAAAATTATGGTGGTGATCTATTCATAAGTTCAAAAGATGGAGATGACCAGAATGAAGTAACCGGAATTGGTGGGTTTAACCTGTTAAATAGTGGGTCAGGTAATGATCAGAATTCATTATTAACACTATTTTCAAATAATTTTGTTGAAAACGGTTCAGGTGACGATGTAACAAATATTCATGGAATGTTTAATACCACAAATGTTAATGGTGGTAGTGGTAATGATTTTGTTCATGTCTGGAGTTGTTTCAATAAAAACAACATTAACCTTGGCTCAGGTGATGATATGGTTTATGTTGATAACATGGCTTCGGTTAGTAATAAAACTGTTATACAAGGTGGATCAGGTAATGACACCGTTGTGTTTAGAGGCGATGTATCTGATTATCAAATTAGTACTATAATGGAAAATGGTCAGGCTTACAGAGTATTTGAAGATAAAAAAGGTAATATTACTAAAGTATCTGCTGATGTGGAAAATATTGCTTTTAAACAAATTTCACAAACTAACCCTAATTCAAATCAGCAACCAGCTAAAACACAAGTAAATACACAAAATGCATTAACAAGTTTCTTGAATTTCTTAATGAATTTATTACTAATGATGATGCAAATGTATCAAAAACTCTTGCAGGCTGACTGGTCTGTTGGCCCAAAAAACTGGCAGGATAATGAAGCATTTGATCTACAGCTAACAGGCAATGAAGAAATGCAAGTTGCCAGTGAAACATCAAAAGATATTAACTTAACAGCAAATAATAAAAATGAAGTTGCTCAAATTGCTTCTAACGTTAAAGGTGATATAAATCTTTCAGGTAAAAATAATAATGTGTTAAAACAAAAAGCAACTAACGTTTTTGGTGATAATACTTTATTTGCTAAAAATAACAAGCTTGTTCACCAGGTAGCAATTAATGAACAGGGTAAAAATGACCTGACAGCAAAAGATAATGAAGTTGTTATTCAGGCGGCTGCTAATAAAGAAGGAGACAATGAACTATTAGCAAAAAATAATAAAGTTGTTACACAGGTTGCATATAATGAAAAAGGTGAAAATGAAGTAACCTCCAAAAATAATACCGAAGTATCACAGGAAGTACATAATATTCAGGGTAACAACAAAGTATTAGCTGAAGATACCTGGATTAATCAGGTTGGAGATAAAGCTGTTCAAAGAATTGAAAATGTTGAAGGCAATAATGAAGTTCTTGCTCAAGATATTACAGAAGTTAAACAGGTTGTAATAAATGAAAAAGGTACAAATGAAGTAACTGTTGAAGATACCTTTTTTAATGAAGTAGATGATAAAGCTGTTCAAAATATTGCAAATATTGAAGGAAATAATAAAGTTTTAGCTCAGGATATAACAACAGTTGAGCAAGTAGTTGTAAATAAAGCCGGTACAAATGAAGTAAAAGCAGAAGATACTATAATAAATGAAAATGGTGATCAAGCTATCCAGACAGTTCTTAATGAAGCAAATGATAATATTGTAGTAGCTGAAGACATTACAAATGTTAATCAATTAGTTGGAAATACAAATGGTAATAACTTTGTAACAGTTGAGGATACCGGCATTAATCAGGTAGATGATACAGCAGTGCAACAAGTTTATAGTGTTGAAGGCAATAATAAAGTTCTTGCTGAAGATATTTCGGAAGTTAATCAAACAGTTGTTAGCCAATCAGGACTAAATGAAGTAACTGTTGAAGATAGAGTACTTAATCAGGACAATGATAAAGCAAATCAAAATGTTGCAAATATTGAAGGTAATAACATTGTAAAAGCTGAAGATATTTCTCAGGTTGAGCAGACAGTAACTAATATTAATGGTGTTAATGAAGTAAAAGCTGTTGATACAGGAATTAATCAGGCTAATGACGTAGCAGTTCAGCATGTTGAAAATGTTGCAGCAGAAAATAAAGTAATAGCTGAAGATATTTCTCAGGTTGAGCAGACAGTAACTAATATTAATGGTGTTAATGAAGTAAAAGCTGTTGATACAGGAATCAATCAGGCTAATGACGTAGCAGTTCAGCATGTTGAAAACGTTGCAGCAGAAAATAAAGTAATAGCAGAAGATATTTCTCAGGTAGAGCAAGTAGTTGTTAACCAGACCGCTATTAGCGAAGTTAAAGCTGTTGATACAGGTATTAATCAGGCTAATGACGTAGCAGTTCAGCATGTTGAAAACGTTGCAGCAGAAAATAAAGTAATAGCAGAAGATATAAGTCAGGTAGAGCAAGTAGTTGTTAACCAGACCGCTATTAACGAAGTTAAAGCTGTTGATACAGGTATTAATCAGGCTAATGACGTAGCAGTTCAGCATGTTGAGAATGTTGCAGCAGAAAATAAAGTAATAGCAGAAGATATAAGTCAGGTAGAGCAAGTAGTTGTTAACCAGACCGCTATTAACGAAGTTAAAGCTGTTGATACAGGTATTAATCAGGCTAATGACGTAGCAG
>JBFMGH010000596.1:0-2810 GCA_040752795.1 Cyanobacteriota bacterium | reverse complement strand
TTCAGCATGTTGAGAATGTTGCAGCAGAAAATAAAGTAATAGCTAAAAAAGTTGATATTGTTGAACAAAATGTTTCTAACGTTTCTGGTTCTTCGAATGTTCAGGTAGAAAATGCAAAAAAATCTACCCAGACAGTAGTTAATAATTATGGGAATAACAAAGTAACAGCAGAAGATAATAGCTGGTTTGGTATAAATAATGATACAGCAGTTCAATCTGTTAAAAATACTACTGGTAATAATAATTTAACAGCTGAAGACCTTGATAAGGTTGATCAAAAATCAGTAACTTTAACTGGTAATGCAAAATTGCTAGCAGAAGATAGTAATAATGCAACTCAAAAAGCTGAAACAGTTTCTGGAAATGTTGTACAACTTATTGAAGATACTACAAATTCAAGTCAGACAGCTAAAACAAAATCAGGTAATATTGATCTTAAAGCTGATGATACCTGGTGGAATAGTGGTGGAGATAGAATTAATCAGAATGCAGAGAATCAGTCAGGGTCAACATTTATGAATGCTAATGATATTAGCTATGTTACACAAACAGCAATATCTCAAAATGGTCCATTGAAAATGCACTCTGATGATAGTACCAGTACACACCAGAAAGCTGAAGCTACAACAGGATCAGTTGAACAGAAAATATGGGATAATACCTACTCAACTCAAAGAGCAAATATTATAAATTCAAATGTAACCCAGTATACAGAGGCAAGCAAGTCTTCATCTCAGTTAGTAAATATGGAAAATGCTTCATATAAATCTGTAAAACAGCAGGCAGCAGCTGGAAATGATCGCCAAACAGTTAATGTGAAAGGTTATAGAAACACTACCACACAAGAAGCAGGTAGTGGAGAAGATACAACAAAATATAGTGTGTCCGGTTCAAATAACAATCACACCATGAAACTTGGTGAAGGCAAAGATACAGGAATAGTTACACTGGATAAAAATAGTAATAACAACAATGTAACTATTTATGCCAGCAATGGTATAGAAAGAAATGATGGCTATGACGATACTATGGAAGTCAGGCTTGCTGGCTCAAATAATACAGTATATGCTAACCCGTCTGAAGATGGCTGGGTGAGAAGTGTTGTTAAAAATGATACACTTAAAGTTAATCTAGAAGGTGGGTATAAATTACAAAAAGTTAAATCTGATCATTATCAGAGACTTTTAGTAGATAATAATGGTAATAAGCTATATATAGGTAATTCAGTAAAGGACCTATATGTAAATGGCAGTAAAGTCAGAATGTAAAGATAAAAAGCCCGCCAAACAGGCGGGTTTTTTGTAAATTTCAGATTTAATACATTTGTATTAAATTATAGATTATCAGGTGATGTAATTTTACCTTTAATGGCGCTAGCAGCAGCAATAGCAGGGCTTGCCAGGTAGACTTCAGATTTTGGATCACCCATTCTGCCAACAAAGTTTCTATTAGTTGTTGAGATAGCTCTTTCGCCAGCTGCTAGAATACCCATATGACCACCAAGACATGGGCCACAGGTTGGGGTACTGAAAGCACCGCCTGCATTAACAAAAATTTCTGTTAGGCCTTCATGGACACACTGCATAAAAATTTCCTGAGTGGCAGGTATAATAATTAACCTGACATCTGGATGAACAGAATGTTCTTTTAAAATACTTGCAGCTAAACGCAGGTCTTCTATGCGACCGTTGGTACAACTTCCAATTACTACTTGATCAATCTTAATATCACCAATTTTAGAAATTGGTTTAGTGTTTTCAGGCAAATGAGGGAAAGAAATGGTTGGTTCAATGGTGCTAACATCATATACAATAACTCTCTCATATTCTGCTTTTTCATCACTGGTAAAGAACTTATAGGGTCTTAGAGCTCTATTTTGAACGTAATTTTCAGTTATCTGGTCAGGAATTACAATACCGTTCTTGCCCCCAGCTTCAATAGCCATATTGCACATAGTAATTCTACCGTCAATAGACATATTATCAACAATTTCACCAGTAAATTCAAGTGATTTATAAAGGGCACCATCAACGCCAATATCTCCTATAGTGTGCAGAATGAGATCTTTAGGTGTGACCCATTTATTTAAATAACCTTTAAAAACTACTTTGATTGTTGGAGGGATTTTAAACCATGCTTCTCCTGTTGCCATAGCAGAAGCAACATCAGTAGAGCCAACACCTGTAGCAAAAGCTCCTAATGCACCGTAAGTACAAGTATGGCTATCAGCGCCAATAACAACATCTCCAGGGCCTACAATGCCTTTATCAGGTAATAATGAATGTTCAATACCAACTCTTCCAATCTCATAATAGTGTTTCAGGTTATGTTTTCTAGAGAATTCTCTAAGCATTTTAGCTTGTTCAGCGGCTTTAATATCTTTATTTGGGGTAAAATGATCAGGAATTAAAGCGATTCTTTCATTATTAAATACCTTGTCAACACCAATTTTATTGAATTCTTTAATTGCAACTGGTGCTGTAATGTCATTGGCAAGTATAATGTCTACTTTAGCCATAATTAAATCACCTGGTGAGACACTTTCTAGGTTAGCATGAGCTGCTAGTATTTTTTCAGTTATTGTCATTGGTCTGATCATGGTTTTAGATTCCTATAATGTTGTTTACTAATGGGTTTAAACTATAAAATAATTCAGTCATTATAAAAATTCAAAGAAATTTTGTTAATTTGTGAATAGTTAAAACAAGGGTGACACTTCTTAAGTAAAATTAAGTTGATAAAAATAAAATTAAAAAGGAGTGCCACCAATATGAATTATACCAAAAGATTAAATCCAACAATGAGAATAA
>JBFMGH010000595.1:0-7023 GCA_040752795.1 Cyanobacteriota bacterium | reverse complement strand
CTGCAAAACTAAATTTATCTCTTACTAAAGAAAAATCTCTCAGCAAAAAAGCTGAAATATTGATTAAAATTAATAACCTGCAAAAAAATTCTGCTGGAAATAATTAAATATTTTTTTAATAATACATTTGAGGTTATAATAATTATTGTTAAAGTTTTGACATTGATTGTGTAAAGTCATAAAAAGTCATAGGAACAATAGCATTGTCAGTATTAGAAATAAAGAAATATGGTAACAACGTTTTAAGACAACCTTGTAAAAAAGTTCAAAAGTTTTCTGCTAAAATAAAAAAGCTTATTGAAGACCTTCTTGAAACAATGTATGCTGCTAACGGAGTAGGCCTTGCAGCTCCTCAAGTTGGTGTGCCATTAAAAGTGTTTGTTATAGATGTCTCTACCGGAGACGAACCACTTAATCCAATCGTTTTTGTCAATCCAGTAATAATAAAAAAAGAGGGGGCTATATTAAGCTACGAAGGTTGTTTAAGCTTCCCTGAAGTATATACAAATGTCAAAAGACATGAAAATGTTATTATTAAAGCCTTTGACCACAAAAACAGGCCTTTTACAATGAATGTAACTGGCGGAACTTTGCTTTGCAGGGCAATACAACATGAATTTGACCACCTGCAAGGTATTTTATTTGTTGATCATACTATAAACAGATTTGAAACAAATAATGCCTTAAACGAAAAAGGGTTACCTCCTATTCAGGAAGAATACCTCCTTGAAGAGATCGAGTTAGAAGAAGCAATCAATAAAAAAATCGCAGAAAACCAATCTATTGAAGGTTTAAAAGAACCTCAAGAGAATGTCGTAACTGAAAGCTAATATTAAACAGGGTTATATCTATGAAAATAGTTTTTATGGGAACTCCAGAATTTGCTGTACCATCACTAGAATTATTGCATTTTGCTGACCCTATTGACGTCATAGCGGTAATAACACAACCCGACAGACCTGCAGGAAGAGGCAACAAAATTCAACAGCCTCCTATCAAGATATTTGCTAATGATAAGCTAATAGAAACATTTCAACCTGAAAAAATCAGAGAAGATAACAATGTCATTGACTTTCTTAAGCATTCTAATGCTGATGCATTTGTTACTGTAGCCTTCGGCCAGATTCTTTCAAAAGAAATTCTCGATATACCCAGGCTCGGAACAATTAACCTCCATGCTTCACTTCTTCCAAAATATAGAGGTGCTAATCCAATACAGTGGGCTATTATTAATGGTGACTCAACAACAGGAGTCACAACTATGCTAACAGAAGAAGGTGTTGACTGTGGACCTGTACTCTTACGGCAAGAACTACCCATAACAATTGACGATAACGCCATACACCTGACAAAAATCATGTCAAGAATTGGCTCTAGAGTATTACTTGACACATTAATTGGCCTTAATGAAGGTGTAATTAAACCAATTCCCCAAGACCATTCTATGGCAACCAAAGCTCCAAAGCTTAAAAAATCAAGAGGAAACATAAAATGGGATCACTCTGCCTGGCAAATACATAATATTATAAGAGGCACAAAACCCTGGCCGGGCGCCTACTCATACTTTAATAACAAATTAATTAAGATTCATTCAAGCTACCTGCCTTCCTTATCAGAAGAAAAAAAAGATTTTAAACCAGGAGAAATTAAAGACATTACAAAATCAACACTACAAGTTTATACGGGCAATGGTTATTTAGATATTACAGAAGTCCAACCTTTAAATAAGTCTGTTATGAAAGCTGTCGACTGGGCAAGAGGTACTAGAATACAACCAGGAGAAAAATTCTCGCAAGAACCTCAACTCATTAATAACTAATTTTTACACTATTCGTAATTTGTTAAAAAAATATGAATATTTAGAAAATCTAACATTTGCTATTATATAATATTCATGTTAACAATATTATCCTTAGGAACTTTAAACAAAAACTATCCGTCATAATTTTATAAAATGTTGCTTATAAACAGGAGGAATGGAAAATGTATTTCGACCCACTTTATTTAATAGTAATGCTAATTGGCCTGCCCCTGATATTAATTCCACAGTGGTATATTAAACATACATTTAAGAAATATACAAAAGTAACACCCGATAGCGGATTAACAGGTGCAGAAGCAGCTAAAGCAATATTAAAACATAACGGAATAAATGATAAAGTTGGAATAGAGTGTATCCCCGGAGAACTTACAGATCACTACGACCCTAGAGATAGAGTAATAAGGCTATCTGAGAAAAACTATCGTGATAGTTCAATTTCAGCTATTAGCGTTGCCGCCCATGAAGTAGGCCATGCTCTTCAACATAAAGATAAATATGCTCCTCTTGCATTAAGATCAGCGATATTTCCAACTGCAGCAATGGGTGACAAACTTGGTGTAATGTTAATATTTGTCGGATTCATATTTATGTTTGCCTTAGGTGCTTTTGGGCTGGGTAAACTAATTGCAGTTGCAGGCGTTGTACTATATGGTGCTGTGGTTTTATTTCAATTCGCAACTTTACCGGTAGAATTTAATGCAAGTTCAAGAGCAATCAAACAACTTCAATCTCTTGGTTTTGTAACCACTTCTGAAGCAGCACTATCACGAAAAGTTCTTAATGCTGCTGCATTAACTTACGTTGCAACTGCATTATATGCTGTGTTAAACTTACTTTATTATCTTTACATTCTTTTTGGTAGAAGAGATTAATGTCACAACCCAGAATAATTGCATTAGATGCTATTATAGATATACTCGAAAGAAATCAGCATGCCGACGACGTTTTGTCGTCGGTTTTGAATAGTCACAATCTAAAAAAGAAAGATAAAGCTCTGGTTACTGAGCTAGTTTATGGTGTGACAAGAAATAAATTAACCCTCGACTTTCTTTTATCAAAAATTAGTAAAAATGATATTAAAAATTTATCTTTTAAAATTAGAAATATTCTACGTCTTGGATTATATCAGCTAGAATTCACAAGGATTCCTGAATATGCAGCAGTTAATAGTTCTGTGGAAATAACTAAAAAAACCGAAAGTAAACAGGCAGCTTCTTTTGTTAATGCTGTTTTAAGAAATATAATTAAAAAAAGACATACCATTAAGTTTCCCAAGTTAATAAAAAACCCTGATTATGCTTTGTCTATAAGATATTCTCATCCAAAATGGCTTGTCAAGAGGTGGTTGGAAAGATTTGGACTTGATTGTACAATAAGACTGTTAAGCTATAACAATATGCCAGCCCAGACAACCATAAATATTAATTATTTAAAAACTACTATAGAAGAAGTTATAGAAACATTTAAAGCTGAAGGGATTCATCCTGTTATATCCGAAATTTCTCCATCCTGTTTAAAGATTGGGAACATTGGTTCAGTTACACAACTTCCTGGTTTTTATGATGGGCACTGGTTTGTACAGGATGAGTTATCAAGCCTGGTTGTAGATATTCTTGCTCCTGAAGAAAATGATTTAATAATTGACATGTGTGCAGCCCCTGGTGTAAAGACTATAAAAATGTCTAATTACATGAATAATAAAGGCCGAATTATCGCACTGGACAAAAATGACGCCAGATTGAAAAAAATTGAAGAAAATTGTTACCGTTTGGGTACTACAAACATAGAATGTCTGTGTGAGGATTCAACTTTATTTTCATTACCTCAAGACTCACTTGCAGACAAGATCTTAATAGATGCCCCATGCACTAACACCGGAGTTTTATCAAAAAGAGCTGATGCAAGATGGAATAGACGACCAGCAGACCTGGAAAAACTAAGCAAATTACAATCAAAATTACTATCAAATGCCACCAATTGTTTAAAACCTGAAGGCATTATTGTTTACAGTGTTTGCAGTATTGAACCGGAAGAAGGTATCAATATTATTGAACAATTTATTAAAGACAACCCTAATTTTTCTCTTTTAAACCTTAAAGAAAAACTACCTGAATCATTAAAAAATACTTTCAAAACAGACTATATACAATTCCTTCCTTTTGAACACCTTACAGATGGATTTTTTATAGCAAGTGTTAAGAAATTATACTAAATTTTAAGTTTCTTTTCACTCTGTTACAGTTTTAGTTTCTCACCCAACTATCTATTTACCTTCAAATTTTGTTTATTATATTATTTTCAAAAGCTAATAATTTTAGTTTTATAACAATCTTGTTATTAATTAGTCAAATTTTAATCTCGCATCTATAATGAATTAAGCTAATCAGTTAATAAATATATTCATAATTATGATTATTATTAGTAAAAACAAAAATTTAAGGATCTTATCATCAGAATTAGGACTTTAATTTACTAAGGAGAAAAGTATGGTATCTAATATGGATACTGATTTAAAGGTTACGAAAGATGACAATATGCACAATGAGGTTGCTAATCAGTCAGAAGACGAGATTTTAGACTATTTAATGGGCCAAAGTACACATACTGGAAACAAAGATAAAAACAAAAACTTTGACTCCCTTAGAGCGACTGTTAACAAAAACCATGAAAAATCAAGGAGCAACCCAGAAAAGGTAGTTAGACAAAAAGCTAATTCTACCCCCGTTTTTGATTCTATTTCACAGGTTTCAAACTCAATTACAAAATTCCTTTTTGAAGGTGTTGAGCTATCAATTGCAAGAATCAAACTTGCATATAACCTGACTTCACAGGTTAGCGATATTGAGTTTTTACTTCCGCTAAAAACATTTGTAGAAAAACTGCATTCAACAACAATCGTTAACGTTAATTTTACACCTGAACAAGTTGCTTCTATTAAAACAAAACAAAAACTATTAAATGAAAAATTAAGAGATAAAGCTACACAAACAGCTGAATCACTTGGTGTTCAAAGATTGTTTGCTTTTGAAACTATATCAGTAGTTAGTAATTTAGTTGTAACAAACTTCCCTAAATATAAAAAAGCATTTGTAAGCTTCTTCGTAGTCTTTGGATGTGGCTTATTAGCTATTGCATCTCAATTTGCAGTGAATAATAACAATAAACAAGAAGATTTACTTGATTCTCGTAAACTAGCTGCTGTTAACTGGAACGTTAATGGCCATGTTACTGAAATTGAAAAAGACAATATTAAAAGCCTTATTTCCTCTGGCCAGATTAAAGTTTTACCAAAAGGTAAAATTTCTAATAGTAATATCCAATTAATTACTAATTCGGCTTCTTTGCCTAATAAATCATTATCTCCAGATGATTCATTAATGTTGATTTCATCTAATTCCATTACACATACTGTTTATCAGGGAGAAAGCATACTTTCAATAAGCCAAAAATACAAAGTATCTATTTCTGATTTGATAAGCTCTAATCCTGATACAGATTTGATTAACATTAAACCCGGAGACAAGCTTGATATACCAAATACAATGGAAGCTGTTATAGAAGATACGACCAGAAGACCTTCCAGGGTCTACAGCAAAATCCCTAGAAACCTTCTGGCATCTCGTTCTATGTCTAGCACTACAAGAAATGAAACCTATAACTATATTTCTACCAGCACTGGTGGAAGAATGTTGTGGCCACTCCCTGCATCTAGAAAAATTTCATCCAGATACGGGCCTAGATGGGGTGGTTTTCACCCAGGAATTGATATCACTGCACCAACAGGCACACCAATAGTTGCAACCAGAGATGGTGTTGTCATAAGCAGTGGCTGGGAAGGTGGCTATGGTAAATGTGTTATTATAGACCATGGTAACGGAATTTCAACAAGATATGCCCATGCCAGTGCATTATTAGTTAGCGCAGGCCAGGCCGTTACAGCAGGACAAATTATTGCCAGATTAGGATCTACTGGCTGGTCAACAGGTCCTCACCTGCATTATGAAGTTCTTGTTAATGGTAGACATAATAACCCAATGAGCTTCTTTTAATACTTTGTGAGCAGTAATCATTTTCAGGATGATAAGCATTTCACCTGCTTAATGTGTGGAGAGTGCTGTGGTGCATGGAATTTACCCGTTAGCAATAAGTTGAAAGATAAATTATTAACATATAACTGGGTTCTAGAGCTACTCCAACACAAGAAAACTCAATTTATTTTTAAAAACAATGAATTTTGCCTGCCTAAAAAAAATGGTATCTGTATTTTTATGGATACAAAAGATAACTTGTGCTTACTCCACAAAAGATTGGGAGAAAGTTTAAAACCTAAAGAATGCAACCGCTTCCCTTTCGCTTTTGCAAAAGATAAAAATAATAACTTATACATAGATACATCTTTTTATTGCAAATCTATCGTAAGAAATGAAGGCGAAAACATTAAACATTTTCTTTCTGATGAATTTATTTCTAGTTTTGATCTATTTGAATTTCCCGAAAAAGTTTTATTAAGCCCTGAATTGTCTATAGATTACTCTATTTTAAATAATATCAGAATAAATCTATCTAATTACTTAATTGACAATTTCAATAATGAAACTATAAATAACTATGATATTGTACTTTATCGAGGTTTTATTGCTCTAAAATATATTGAAAAAACTCTTATTAATAACATGGAAATAAATTTCACTCAAATATTCAAAGATTGTGACAGTTTAGCTATCAATAAAAAAAAACTAATCGGTAAACTTAATTTTCTAACAACTCTCTTTATAAGAAAAAACTCCATTATTGCAGGATTGATATGTCTCAAGCTTAAATATTCAAAATATATTGAGCCTATTATTGCAGAACCAATAGACCTTAAAAAATTGGAAAAAACAACCATTTCTGAATATGATGATTCAAAGAAATTAATTAAACACTATTTAATAGATATTATTAATAGAAAAATCCTATTAGCTCATAAGCACTCCGCAATTGGAATTTTTACCGCCACAATTATTGCATATTCTTTCATAATATGGTATTCAAAAGCATTAGCAGTTGTCGATGGTAAATCACAAGTTGAACAGTTTCATATTGAACTGGCAATAAGGATTACTGAGAGATATTACATAGGACATAATGTTAAATTTATGGAAAGAGTAAGAAAGAAAAATAGCTTATACCTTTTAAATGCTTTTTTGAAATTTTAACAG
>JBFMGH010000594.1:0-5393 GCA_040752795.1 Cyanobacteriota bacterium | reverse complement strand
GCCAGTAATATTACTGGGGTTCTGTATTTCATTCCAAGATGAAAGCCCAAATCTACATGATCAACCATTTCCTGAATAGTACTTGGCCCTAAAACAATAAGCCTTAAATCTCCGTTAGCGCCCGTTCTGGTTGATTGTATATAATCTCCCTGCGATGGAGCAATAGACCCTAGGCCGGGGCCACCCCTTGAAACGTTTGCTATCAAACAAGGTACTTCTTGAGCTATCATATAGCCTATTGTTTCTTGCATCAAAGCTATAGCACATGACGAAGAAGATGTCATAGAAAAATGACCTGTTGCGCCACATCCTAATACCATATTAATTGCACTTAATTCACTTTCTGCAGGTATAAATACTCCACCAGCTTTGGACATATTACGACTCATATATTCTGAAACTTCACTCTGAGGGGTAATTGGATAACCGGCATAAAATCTGCAACCAGCTCTAATAGCTGCTTCAGCTAATGCCTCATTTCCTTTCATTAATAATTTCTCACCCATTTTTTCTCTCCTATTTCCATACTTCTTTAATTGCAATATCCGGACATCTTAAAGCACACATTGCACAACCAATACAATCGTCTTTATCTGTCTTGAATTCTGCAGGATGGTAGCCACTATGATTAATGATTTCACCCTCTGCAATCATATTTTTAGGGCATACATCAATACATAAATAACAACCTTTACACTTTTCAGGATCAATTACTATTCTTCCCATTTTTGCCCCCTTTGCAAAAAATATAATGCTAACTATGGTTAGTAGCAATAATATAACATAACCATACCAAATATTGCGCAAAAATATTTGATTATTTTTTCAGTATTCAATTCTTTTATACTATATCTCAGGTTTAGCATCCAGAACCCAGGGTAAATAGCCAACAAACTCAAGCTGAACAATCGGGTCTGTAAATTGATCATTTTTCATATATATAGTTTCTGTAAAAGCGATTTGAAAGTCTTTAGAAAAAGTTTGATAAGATTTAAGTTCTTTTTCGCCGTCAATAATTTCACCAATAAAATGATACCAGCCACCATAAAAATGTCTGCCATCCTCTCCCTGGTTCATAGTGTATATTTCAGGTGACTTTTTTACATCTACACCAAGGTTATCAAACAACTTCTTAATTTCAGGCTCATATAAATCACATGCCTGCAAATAATTTTGACAATAGATACATTCACAATTTATTACTGATATTGATTTATACACTTCAAGAGTCTTTTTAATATCAACTTTTATTTTCCAGTTTAAAACTGTCATTATTTCAAAATTTTCCATAAAAATAATTATAAAATATAAAAATTTATTAAAACTTATTTTCATCATATAATCACGTAAAAGAGGCTTCGCATTATATATAACAGATCATTAAAAAAATAATTCTACCAATAATGTTTACTGCGGGGGCATTTCCCTACATCGCGGGTGAAAAATTATCAGCCCTATTGTTTTCAGGAATCTACAATTAATTTCAAGGATCCGTATTAATGATTAAACGTTTGAAAAAATATAGCAAAATTTTTAACACTGAAAATAACATTATTTTTATTTTCCTTCTAATGCTGGTCGTTTTATTTATTCTATTAAATGTTTCTGGGCTTACAGAAAGGCTAGAGTTGCTTTTTTATGATTTAAAAGTAACTGTTTCAGCCAACAATAACAAACATCTCAAACATGATAGTAATATAGTTATTGTTGTTGCAGATAAATGGTCATTTAACAATGTCAATAACTTTGATTTAGAATTTGACAGATGGCCATGGCCCAGAGATGTTCTTGCTGAAACCATAAACTATATTAATGAATCCGGTGCTAGAGCTATATTATTTAATATTATTATCGAAGTCGAACAAAACACTGAAAAAGACACAAAACTAATTAATGCCATATCAAATGTTGAACATTTTTATTCAATTACGAAAATTGGCGGTTTTAAAGCTGATACCCTCAACAACCTTGACAGAACTCTTTCAAATCTTAATAATTTCAGTGATAAAGCATTTAAAAAAAGGTTTAATATTAATAAAGATAATTACGTAAGTGTCTATGAATATTCAGGAAAGAAATATGCCATAAGAGAACTTTATAAATCATTAATAAAGAATTATTCTCAACAGCAAATTCCAGAAAAATTTGCCCTTAATGTTAAATTAAATGGTTTAAGCTCTGATAGTAGTATAATTGACAATATTTCTTTTCTTGCACATTCGAATATACCCAAATCATTTATTAATGCATTTAAAATAATCTGCGGCAGTTACATGTCCAGAGATATTGATGGAGCTCTACGAGAAGATATACCAATATTTAAAGATGTCAAGCAAAATCTTTATATACCTTCTGTTGCTTTTGCCGCTTTCATTGACTTATATGGTAATGGTGAAGCCGAAATTACCAATAAATTCATTAAAGTCAAAGATTTAAAAATTCCTATTAATAACAAAGGTAGAATTAAAATAAATTTTAATAGCAAGAATTTCAAATACAAAGAAGTCTCTTTACTCAAAGTATTACTTTCTTCTCGCATTCAAAAAAATTTAATTCAATCTGATAACAAACTTAATCGTAACATTATTAACCCGGATACATTTAAAAACAAAATTGTTATTATTTCATCAGAAAGATCAAGCCCTAGTGATAAAATAATCGACAACATTTCCGGAGCCAAGTTTTATTCATCTAAATTTAATTATCTAATTGCAAACACTATAGATAACTACTTTATTTGTGCTAAAGGAGAAGATAAATTTATTAAAACTTTACCTGCTTATTTAGTTATTATTATTATTATTATTTTTTGTTCTGGTAACTGCTTTCTGATTTGTAAATGTGAAAATATCTTTATTAAATTTGGTATGATTTTTGCTGGAATACTTTTATATTTACTTTTATCAATGTTTTTATATGTTAACACTTCACTAAGATACGATTTACCAGTCATTGTACCAGTTTATCTTATTTTCTTCACTTCCCTGACAAGCTTTCTATGGCAATATAAGTGTGTTTATAACAAACAAAAAGAAGTCGACAAACTATTTGGCAAATTTGTTTCTCCTCAAATTAAAAAGGCCCTACTCGAAGACCCTACTCTCATAAATTATGAGGGACAGAAAAAAGAAATGACTGTTCTATTCACTGACCTCAGAAACTTTACATCCATTTCTGAAAAAACTCCGGCCAGACAAACTATTGCTCAGTTAAATGAATATTTCTCTGCCATGGTAGATATTATTATTAATGAATTTGATGGAACCCTTGATAAATTTATTGGCGATGCAATTATGGCTTTCTGGAATGATCCAATACCTCAGGATAATCATGCGGAACTAGCTGTTAAAGCTGCTATTAAAATGCAACAAAAACTTTCAGAACTAAATAAAATCTGGCTAGATAGAGGATGGAATGATTTACAAATGGGCATTGGAATAAATACAGGCGAAATGACAGTTGGTCACATGGGTGGAGAAACATTTCTTGATTATACTGTAATAGGAGATAATGTTAATACTGCATCCAGGCTTGAATCACTTACTAAAGAGTTTTCAGCCAATATCATTATTAGTGAAACAGTTTACAAAAGTAGCAAACACTTTATTAACGCTGAATATCTTGGTGAACATACCATCAAAGGAAAAGAAATTCCTGTTAAGATTTATAAAATAATTGATTATAATATGCTTACTTAAATGAAGATTAAAAATCTTTTGTCGAAAATTATATTTAAAGATATTATTTCAGCAGGTCAGGATTAAATTTATGAAAAGAGAATATAGTGGTGTTTCAACCTTTGAAATGGCAGTTTTAATTGCCCTGATTGCAATTGTATGTATTGGAATTTTGACTACTTTTGGTGGCACCATTAGTGATATGTTCAGCAAAAGTAAAGATGAATACAAAAACTTTCAACCCTTTGGCAATCCAGTAGGTGCCAGTTCAGGTGGTGCCAATGCTGATAATAATGAAGGCGATGATAATAACTTTGCTACTAATGAAGAAGATTATAACACTTCAACTGATTGCGATATAAACCCTGACTCTCCTGACTGCGCAGCTGCTCAAATACCTCCTAATGATGACAACAATGAAGATACCAATAATGACATAAACGAACAGTTTAATTCTGATATAAATCAGGATGATGATTGTGCTTTAAACCCGGATGATTGTGATGCTATGGGAATCGGGAATTCTTTAAATTAAAACTTATCTAGTCTAAATTTTTATTATTAAAAATTCATTTTTTCTTTAGCTCTTTTTTTTAGTGTATTAAAATTAAAGAGTTAAAGGAGGTAAGCTATGAAAAATATTTCCCTGATTTTACTATCATTCTTGATCGTTTTTACATGCAACGCCTGCAAAAGCGAGCCAGAACAGCCTCAACAGAGTCAGGACATACAACAAGTTGAACCGGAGGGCATAATGGAAGTTAAAGCTAGTCATATTCTAGTACCTACAAAAGAAGAAGCTGATGACCTGGTAAAAAAATTAGCAGCAGGAGAAAGTTTTGCTGATCTTGCAAAAACGCATTCAAAATGTCCTTCTGGCAGAGATGGTGGAACCCTTGGATTTTTTGGTAAAGGTCAGATGGTTCCTGAATTTGAAAAAGCCGCTTTCGAAACAGAAGTAGGCAAAGTTTCTGAGCCTGTGCAAACTCAATTTGGCTGGCATCTAATTTATGTTGAAGATAAACGTTAATTTTACTTTAATTGTTTTTACATTTAGCCTGGTTTGAATATTAATTCAAGCAGGTTTTTATTTAAAATTTATAATATGAAAAAGAAATTCTTAAGGCTTAAGAAATTCTTTGATTCCAGTACTATTACAGCTATTAGTTTTCTTTTTTTACTGATAGTGTTTGTTTTAGCTCTTGTCAGGCTTAATGTTTTAGAGAGGCTTGAACTATTAATTTATGACTTCAAAGTTTATACTGTAATTCAGAACGATAACAAATTAATACCAGATAACAATATTGTAATAGTTAATGGTAATGACGAAACCTTCAAAAGAATTGAAAAGCTACACCTGGATTTTAACCGCTGGCCCTGGCCAAGAGATGTCTTGGCTGAAGTTCTTGAGTTTCTTTCTGACTGTGAACCAGAAGCTGTTATCTTTTACCTCAATCTTGAAGTAACACAGGGCAAAGAAAAAGATGCCCGACTTCTTGAAGCCATAAAAAAAATCCCCCGATTCTACGGCACTTTTAACATTAATGGTTACAGGGTTCTTGAAATTAAAGAAATTGAAAAAAGTATTAGAACAGGAGTTACGCATTTTAATATAAAAACTTAAAAAAAGTTCTTATACCCCTTTTGTTCTAATGAACATAATGCTAGTATAAGAACATGTTAAATATTAATTACTATAAACTAGCATTATTAAGC
>JBFMGH010000593.1:0-11985 GCA_040752795.1 Cyanobacteriota bacterium | reverse complement strand
CTTGTTTACTTCTTGTATTGTCACTATTAGAACTCCTTGTTTCATTTTTTATCCTCCGATTTTTTTTATTGAAAACCGGACATTTTTACTTTGTTCTAATAGGACATTTTCATTTTGGTTCTACATTTGTTAACCTGATTTGTTTTCAAATTATACTGATCCTTAAAAGTAATTTATAGATTCCAGATTATAATATAATTTAAAGCCATATATTGTTTGCTTCCGTGGATTAGTATAGTTATCAGGAACAACAGCTCTATTTTTCTGAATTCTGTCATATAAACTTAATGTGTACAAATGAAATAGATTCTAAACATAACAATAACAGAAGATTTTATATAAATGAATAATTTATACCTTATTCAAATTAATTTATACCTCTTTCGAGTGACTTAAATACTAAATAAAGAGGATATAAATTACCCATTAAAACAAATCATAATAGTATTAGCAGAAGAAGGAAACCTATTTAGGTGGTTTGTTATCACAAGAAGAAATAATTTCAGTTTTGAACTTCTTAACAATTAATAATGAAATTAAAAGAAGGCAAAAGCTATGTTAGGACTACAAAGTAGACCATCCCCCAAAACTATTACTAATTCTATTGAGAACCTGAATTTGAAAAAAATTCAGGATAATCCACTTAGAAATCGATCTACTGTAATGATCGTTGAAGATGATAACGACAACAGAGAGCTGATTTACTATATGCTCAAAAATAAAGGATATAATGTTGTTACTTTTAGCAATGCTCTTGATGCATTGAAATATCTTGAATCAAACAAAGTAGACATCATCGTATCTGATATTATGATGCCAAAAATGGATGGTATTGAGTTTTGTAGCACAGTTAGAAAAAAATATTCGGGTATTTACTTTATCATGCTAACAGCTAAAAGCGAAAAAAATGATGTCTCCTATGGCTTAAATATAGGTGCTGATGATTACATCACTAAACCATTCGATTTTATGGAATTTAGTGCTCGAGTTAAAGTAGGCGAAAGAATTATCTTAAACCAAAAAAAACTTACATATTTAAATGACAAGCTAGAACAAATAGCTGACACCGACAGTTTAACGAAACTGAAAAATAGACGCTATTTCTCCACTGAAGCTACTAAAGAATTAAACAGGGCCAAAAGATATGGTCATACTTTAGCTTTGTTTATGATTGATATCGACAATTTTAAACAAATTAATGATAAATATGGACACCTTACCGGTGATCTTGTATTGAAAAAAATTGCTAAAATAATTTCGTTAAAGGCAAGAGAGTCTGACATTATCTGTAGATATGGTGGAGAAGAGTTTGTTATGGTTATACCAGAAACTGACCCAAAAAAAGCCTCCTACACAGCTGAAAAAATAAGAAAACTTGTCGAAAAGACAAAAATAACTATTGATGATAAAGAAATTGATTTAACCATAAGTATAGGAATAGCTCTTAATACACCTAAAAATATGATCTCTCTAAAAGAACTGGTTGACTTCGCAGATAGAGCTTTATATTCTGCAAAAAATTCAGGTAAAAATAAAACTGTCATTCATAAATGGTTCGAAAAGACACTTTAATCCCAAAATCTCTAACTATTATGTTGGAGAATAGTTAGGGGCGTTTATTTGAGGAAGTTAATAAATGCCCCGCACATACTCAAATTCTGATTTATAATGAACGCATAAATAAAATAGACGAAAATAAAGGGTTCGGGTGTTATGCCCGCCGAAGGCGGGCATAATACCCTCATGATTTCCAGTTATATTGATCCTTGAAAGTAATTTATAGATTCCAGATTATAGAGGCTGGGTGTTTTTCGTTGCTGCGCAACAAAAAACACCCTATAGTAAATTTAAAGCATATATATTTTACTTACGTGGATTGGTATATGTCTCATAATTTCATGCGTTTACTATATTTTAGCTGAATAAAATTACACCACACTTGCTACCGAAGCCCGGAGATAAATCCGGGCTTCATCAAGATTGCAATGTAATAACATTAACTAACCTTTTCTGATGTAATTTTAACTAAATCTTTTGCATTTTGAAGTTTTGTTTGTATATCACCATCTTCAGGTGCTTTTTCTAATGCCTTTTCATAATTTTCAACAGACAGGTTATAATTATCAAGCGCTTTTTGAAAATCATTATCACTTTCGGCTTTTTCACCCAGGGATAAATACGCTTCGCCAAGGCCCTTATACGCACTAGGGTCATCAGAATCAAAAGTTATAGCTTTTTCATAACTTTCAATAGCTTTTTCATAATTTCCTTCTTCTCTATAATTATCACCCATTTGAGCAAACCAGCCATAATTAAAGCCTTTATCGAAGCCTGATTTTACTTCATCAGAGCAACAACAAGAATTAAGGGTTACCAAAGAAACAAAACAAATAAAACTTAAAAGCAAAAACCTCATTATAATACCTCCATATGATTATTTAGAATATTAACCTTTCTTTTCAAGGGCCTGGAGCTTTGTAGAAATTTTATACAGTTTCGGATTAATTTTCAGTGCTTTTGTATAATATTCTATTGCTCTTGATTTATCTCCTTTAGCTTCAAAACTATCCCCGATATTATTAAGAGCTTCAGTACTTTCTGGGTTAATTTTCAACACTTGTTGATAACATTTTATAGCTAAATCATATTTTTCAGCTTTTTCATGAACTATTCCCAGATTTAAATAGGCAGCAATATTGTCAGGAGACAGTTTTATAACCTGTTCAAGAGTCTTTACAGCCTTATCATAATCTCCCAGTTTGTTATACAAGATCGCCAGGTTATTAAAAGTAGTTAAATCTTTATTATCAGGAGAAATAGCTTTTTCATAATATTTTATGGCCAGTTCCATATCTTTTCTGTTTTGTGCAATTATAGCAAGTAAGTTATAAGCTTCATGTTGATTCGGGTCAACTTTTAAAGCTTTCTTAAAATTATTTTCTGCGGAATATTCATCTCCATTAAGCATAAACAGTTTACCCAGCAAAATAAACAACTCTGCTGATTGTTTTGAATTAATTCTTGAGGCCCTTTTTAAATATATCAATGCTTTGTCATATTTTTTATTAATGAATAAAATTTTTCCTAGTTTATAGTTAGCTTCAAAAAGTCCGGGATCTAATTTCAAAGCAGATTTATAATTTTCTATAGCTTTTCCATATTTACTTTGTTCAAATTCAATATTACCAATACTTTCAAAAGCTCTGGCAAATTCAGGGTTGAATTCTAACGCTTTATTAAAATATTCTTCAGCTTTAGAATAGTTTTGTTCTTTTTGATAGATTCTACCCAGATTATTATAAGCTGTAAACATATTTGGTTTAATAGAAATAGCTGTTTCTAAATATTGTTTAGCTTTATTAATATCATTTTTTTCAAAATATACTATTCCAAGGCCTTCATTAGCAAGATGACAATCAGATTTAATCTTAAAAACATCTTCATATGTTTTAATTGCATTATCATAATCCTTTTTGTTTTTGTATGCATTTGCTAAAGACAGTGTATCAAATAATTTATTTGGATTAGATTCAATTTCAACAGCTTTCTTAAATGATTCAATGGCTTTATCAAATCTACCTGATTTATTATAAATAAAACCTGTATTGTGATATGAAACATAGCTAGATGGATTTAAAGATATAGCTTTGTTATAATTTTCCATAGCAAGGTCAAAATTGCCTTTTTTATAATATTCATTAGCAATTAAAACATAATTTTCGGAGTTTTTAGGGTCTTTTAAGATTTGCCTTTCCAGATTTTCTATTGTACCACCCTTATCAATTTCTTGTTTTATAGTCTTTTTAGGCTCATTACAGGATAAAATCATTGTTAAGATAAGAAATGAAGAAATTAATATAATGCAAAAGTTTTTCATTTATACCTCTTGTAAAAGTTTTATTATTTATAATATTAAAATTATCATACTAAAGCTACAAAGTTTATTAAATGATATGACTTGAATTTAAAAACTTACAACTTTTTAAGGATTAAATATATTAACCAAATAATTTAAAATTAAACTGGCCACAATTTTAATAAGAAAATAATTGTATTCTAATGACAACTCAAAAAAGAAAATTTATCGGAATAATGTTTGATTGTTGTAATGTTTACAACAGAATCTATGTGAATAAAGACAATACAGCATACGAAGGCTGTTGCCCTAAATGTTTTAAAAAAATCAAAGTCAGGATAGGCAAAGAAGGTACAAATTCAAGATTTTTTAAAGCACATTAAATATTATTTAAGGTTTTACAAAATTTTGTTGTCATAATTAATTCAAATTACTTGACTTTTGTCTGATTAAAAGTCTTTATTGTTGTTATTATTTAAAATAAACACAGAATTATTTCTATATTATTTACAATAACTTATTTTAAAGTCATCAGGAAAATAAATGCTGGTATATCACTTAAACACAACATAATAGTTATAAAACTAGTTCAATATCATAAAACAAATCCGTTTTCTAAACTTTTTTAACCTGATAGATAAACTTTAAAATAAAAAAATTAAATTTGAAAAGACGCATTATAAAAAGAATTAAAGAGAAAGGCTTACACAAATGCCTTTTTAATTACCTAGCTTTTGTTTACAATTTTTTCCATTTCTTTAAATATTGCTATAATACAAAATCAGGAAATCATTTTATTTTTTAAAAATTATTTATTTATATTTAAATCAAATACATCAAGAAACAAATTAAAACAAAATATTGAATTTGTAGCAATTATAGGGCATGCAAACGACAATAAGGAGCAGTGTAGGGAATAATGTATAAGTCTAAAAAAATATTGTTAATAGCATCAATGCTTTTGGCTCTAAATATCAGTTCTAATCTTTCTCCTGTAATGGCTAAAGCTGTTTTGAATAACATTCAAGCAGATTCTCAAAATGGTTTATTGTTAATTCAGACAACAGAAAAAGTTAAACCTACAATAAAATACTGGGAAAGCTTTTCAAAAGGAACTCCCATATTAATGGTTGTAATAGATATTCCAAATTCTTCCCTTAATGCTGCCTTACAAAATAGTGTCCCTATAACACAGGCTATATCAGCTCAATTGCCTGAAGTAAAAAAAATAATTGCTATGCAAAATCCAACAGATGGTTCAGCAAGATTTATTATTGAACTCAAAAAAACTATTGGTGGTGTTCCTTATATAACTGATTCAAGTGGAAAAGATATTACAATTTCACTTCCCGTTGATATAAAAAGGAAAACAACCGAAATAGAACTTGCTCCACTTGTAACCCCTGGAGCTGATCCAGGAATTACAACTACAACCAGCGCATCAGAAGCATTGAAAAAAGCTCAAAGAGATATCAGCACTTTAAATGCTACTCTAGACACAACTCAAAAAGAACTTCAACAAACAAGAGAATCATTGAATACTCAAACCGAAGAACTTACAAGAGCATATGATACTATTTCTGAGTTAAAGAATAACCTCAACAATAATTCAAGAAATACTCAATCTGCTCAGGATAGAATCGCTTCTTTAGAAAGACTTTCTTTAACACTTAAAAAAGAGCTGGATGATACTACCTCAAAACTTAATACTGCACAACAATTATTAAGCAGTTCAACTAAACTCTCTTCTGATCATACTGAAAAACTAAGACAGGCTAATGAAAAAATTGTTGAACTTCAAAATGAACTCAATAGAGCACGTGGTGAGCGAACAAGAGAAGATCAAACAGCAATTAACGAACTCCAAAAACAACTTGACGAAACTATCAGCGAACAAAAAAGAACACAACAAAATGTAAATGATTTGAATGCTCAACTTGAACAGACCAGAACAGAACTTGCTCAAACTAGAAATAACTATCAGGTTCAATCCAAGCAACTTGAAGATGCTTTGTCTGCAAAAGGTGACCTTGTTGGGGCAAAAGACAAACTGGCCTCAACTTTACAAGAATTAAGCTTAACTAAAAAAGAACTGACTGATACACAAAATAAATTACAAGAGCAAAATAATAAACTTGAAAAAAGCTCTACCAAGCTATCACAAGAACTTGAAACTTACAAAACCCAACTGGCTAATGCACAAGCAGACTTAACAGCTAAAACAGGCCAATTACAACAAGAACTTAAATCACAACAAGATTTAAATGAAGTATTAAAAAATGAACTAAAAGCTACCCAGGCACAATTAGCCGAAGCTTCTCAAACATTAAGCAGTCAAACAAGCTCTATACAAGAAGTTGGAATGCTTAAACAGCGTCTGGCAGACACACAAGCCCAACTTCAGTCATCTCAAGATGCTTTATTAAAACAAAAACAAGAACTTGATAGAGCAATGAAAGCACAAGAAGAAATTAATGAAAATCTTCAATCTCAACTTGCTGAAGCTAAATCTAATATGTCTAAAGCTAAACAGGATTCACAAGAACTTGCTGAAGTTAAAGCTCAGCTTGACACAACTAAAGCAACTCTGGCAAGTCAAACAGAAGAACTTAACAGGGTATTAAGCTCTCAAAACAATTTAAGCGAAACCCTTAAAAAACAACTGGATGAGGTTCAAAATGAACTTCAAGCTACCAGGCAAAAGCTACAAGAGCAAAATGAATCAATTAATCAATATAAACTGTCTGAAGAAGATACCAGTAAATTAAAACTTAAAATATCTGATCTTGAAAACCAGTTATCATCAGCTAAAAGCACCCTGGAAAACCAATCAAAACTGCTCAGTCAAACTACCAACTTACAAGCTGAGGTTACAACACTTAAACAACAACTTCAAGATGCTGGTCAAGATAAAGAAGAAGCCGTTAAATTACAGGAAAAATTAACTGAATCTCAAAAATTATTACAGGAAGCAAAAAATACATTAGCAAAACAAAATGAAGAATTAACCACAGCTTATAAACAGATTGGTGATCTTAAACAAAAAATGCCTTCAACTGAAGATTTACAGAGGAAAGAAGCTCTTGAGCAACTTGCTGTTAAATTAAAACAGGAATTAGATGCTTCAAACTCTAAATTAAACGATTTACAAGTTCAATTAGATCTCACAACAAGTAAATCAGTTGAACAATCACAAACTGTTAATACATATCAGGAAGAAATTAATAGCTTAAAAGAACAGTTAAACAAATTACAGAGCCAAACAAATCAATCTTTAGCTACTCAACAACAACTTAATACTCTTCAAAGCAAATTAAATCAAGTTCAAAACGAAATGCAAACCAAAATTCAGGAACTTAATAATTTAAAAAATGCTAATACTCAACTGCAAGAACAATTAAAGCAATATCAACAACAGGGTAATGTAACCCAGAGTCTTAATGAAGAAATAAGCAGACTTAAACAACAGTTAACACAGGCTCAACAACAAAACCAGAATAATGCTGATTTAAATAATCAAGTTAACACGCTTAAACAACAATTAACTCAGGCTCAACAACAAAGCCAGAATAATGCTGATTTAAATAATCAAATTAATACGCTTAAGCAGCAATTAACTCAGGCTCAACAACAAAGCCAGAATAATGCTGATTTAAATAATCAAATTAATACGCTTAAGCAACAATTAACTCAGGCTCAACAACAAAGCCAGAATAGCGCCGCATTAAATAATCAAATTAATGCACTTAAACAACAACTAACTCAGGCTCAACAACAACTTCAGTCTGCAGGAACAAGCTCTACACAACTTCAACAAGCCAATCAAACAATAGACAAGCTTAATCAAGACATTGCCAGTGCCAATAACACAATTAATAATCTAAAAGCCCAGTTGGATCAAGCTGTAAAACAAGCTGGAAGTCAACAAGCTGCTTCAACTCAAGTTGCAACACTTCAAAAGCAACTGACAGATTATAAAGCAGTAATAGATGAAAACTCAATTCAGCTTGATAATGCAATGAAAGTAATAAATAACCTAAAAACTAAATTAAAGACAACTCAAGATCAGCTAAGTGCCACAACTACAGGTGGTGCTGAAATGGATGTTTTAAAAAGGAGAATTGCTGATTTAGAATCTAATTTAAGTTCTAGAAACTCTCAAATTCAAACACTTTCAGGCCAGCTTAACCAAAAGGCAAGTGAACTTAACAGCCTAACTGACCAGATAAATGTTTTAAAAGCTCAGATCCAGGGTTCTAGTGCTACAAATAATGAAGTAGCATTATTAAAAAGCAAAGTTACAGATTTAAGTAGCCAGCTAGCAAAAAGTGATAGCGAACTACTAAAAGCTCAAACTGAAATAAGATCTCTTCAACAGGCTGCTACAAGTTCTTCTGAGGATCAAAGCAGATTATTAGATCTAAGAAATGAATTAAATGATACAAAATTAGCATTAGCCAGTGCTAAAGAAACAATTACAAAACTATCTCAAGGGCAATCAGCACAATCTGTAGAAATTCAAGAAGAAAAACTTCAATTACAAGAGGAACTCATCAGAACTAAAAAGTTGCTGGTTACTAAAGAGCAACAAATAGAAAGCCTGACAAAAAATCAAACATCATCTGAGGAATTAAATACTCTTAAAAATCAACTAAAAGAGCTAAACAATGCTTTTGCAGCAAAAGAAAAACTGGTTCAAGATCTTCAACAACAGCTTAATACTGCTATTGAAAAATCTACTTCTTCTTTAGAGGCTAAAGAAGAGATTGCTCAATATAAGCAAGAAATTGCCAATTTAAAATTATCATTAGCTGATACCAAATCTCAGCTGGCTGATAAATCTGTTTCAAAAACAGAAGAATATATAAAAGCTAAAGAAGAAGTGGCTAATCTTAAATTACAATTAGCTGATTTAGCTCTTGCACAAAAAGATTCTTCTGAAGCTACAAAAAAAGTAGCCTCATTACAGGAAGAAGTTCGTAATTTAAACACTCAATTATCTCTGGCCAAAAGCAATCAAGCTGACCCTGCTAAAATACAAGAGCTTGAAAATACAGTTAAAACTTTGAAGCTCCAGCTTGAAAATACTAAATCAACTGCTTCAGGAGACGAAAATAAAATTGCTGAACTACAGACAACTATTAAAAACCTAAAAGCCGAGCTTGATTCTAGCAAATTATCGTCTTCTGGTGACAGCAGCAAAATAAATGAATTACAAAACACTATTCAGGAGCTTAAAAAACAACTTCAAGAATCTAAAGCTTCTTCATCTCAAGACAATAAACAGGTTAATGAGTTAAACGATCAAATAGCTAAACTTAAAAATGAACTAAATGAAACAACTCAAAAAGCTAATAATTCTGATAATAAACAGGAACTTACTCAACTTCAAAATGAAATAGACAGACTTAAAAAAGAGCTTGAAAATGCTACTAAAAATCAAGTTCAAACTCCTGATGTTGCAAAATTGCAAAATGAACTCAAATTAACTCAAGACCAATTAATTCAAGCATTGAATGAACTTGATAGAAGCTCTGCATATAATAAAACTCAACTTGAAGAAGCTAAAACTCAGATACAAAATCTTGAGAATGAAAATAATCAACTTAAAAAAGGTGGCACAAAATCAACCGTTTCAAGTGCTTCAACAAACACAGATGATGAATACAATGAAGCATTAAGCCTTTTCAAGCAGGGTAATTTTGCACAGGCCTCCACAAAATTAGAAGGTATTTTAAATAAAAATCCAAATCACGTTGATTCTCTGATAGTTTTAGGTGTTATTAACTCACAAACTAATAATTTAACAACTGCAAAAGATTATTTATTAAGGGCTATACAGATTGACGCTAATAATACAGATGCACATCATAATTTAGGCAATATTTACCTTAAAACCGGTGACCTGCAAAATGCCAAAAAGTCTTATGCCAAAGCTGTTAGCATTGAATCCTTGAGTAATTTAGGAAGTATCTACAAGCAAGAAGGCAATCTGGTAGATGCCATACAGCAATATCAGGCTGCCATAACCTTAAGGCCAACTTCATCAGACCTGTATTTCAATCTGGGCAATGTGTTCAAACAAAAAGGCGACTTTAATGAGGCAATAAATGCTTATAACAAAGCTCTGGGCATAAATCCAAAGTTCGCAGATGCACAATATAACCTTGGATTAGCTTATACTGAAGTCGGAAATCTTAACAAAGCTATAGCTGCATTAGAGCAATATCTTGTTTTAGACCCCAGCTCTCCTGATTCAGCTAAAGTTCAAAAGTTTATACAGATATTAAAAGATAAAAACCAATAATTATATATTTCTTTAATACCAATCCACGGAAGTAAACGATATATGGCTTTAAATTATTCCTGGTAAATAAAAATTACTTTCAAGGATCAGTATAAATATTAAAAAGGGGCTTTAAAGCCCCTTTTTATATGCTTTTTCCTAATGGTTCAGATATTAATTTTAAACTGCCTACTATATCTTTTAAATCATCAGGCGAAATGGTTTGTGATGCATCTGAAAGAGCATCATCAGGGTTTATATGGACCTCAATCATTAAACCATCAGCACCAGCTGCCATTGCAGCTAAAGACATTGGTTTTATAAGCCTTCTTTTACCTGTGCCATGAGAAGGATCTACGATTACTGGCAAATGAGATAACTCCTTAATTAATGCCACTGAGGATAAATCTAATGTATTTCTGGTGGAAGTTTCAAATGTCCTGATTCCTCTTTCGCACAATATAACGTTAGGATTTCCCGAATTTAATATATATTCAGAAGCTAATAAAAACTCGTCCAGCGTTGCAGACATTCCTCTTTTTAATAATACAGGTTTATTTATCTTGCCAAGTTCAGTTAAAAGATCATAGTTTTGCATGTTTCTTGCACCAACCTGAATTACATCGGCATATTGCATAACCAAATCAAAATATTTTATATGCATTAATTCTGTAACTACAGGTAAACCGGTAATTTTTTTAGCCTCAGAAAGATACTCAAGAGCTTCTTTGCCTAGCCCCTGAAAAGAATAGGGGCCAGTCCTTGGCTTAAACGCCCCGCCTCTTAGCATTTTAGCGCCATATCTCTTAACTTCCATAGCAGTACTTACAATTTGATCATAACTTTCTACACTACACGGGCCAGCGATTATGGCAAAATAACCGGATCCAATTTTAGCACCTTCTATCTCAATAGTAGTATCTATCGGGTGAAACTCTTTGCTTGCCCTTTTAAAAGGCTTGGAAACATGGATAACGCCAGCAACATCAAGCATATATTCTATAGGAGACGAATCAATCCTGCCATCATTCCCTATAATACCTATTGCTGTCCTTTGAGCACCAGGAATAGGACAGGGAGTAAACCCCATTTTTTTTATTTTTTCAATCACTGCATTAATATTTTCTTCTGTTGCGTCATTTTTCATCAAAACAAGCATTATATTAACCTCAAAAACTATTCCTCAGTTATATTAGGAGTATTAATAATTTGTATTCTGTCTTCTACTGCCGGCTTAACAGGTGAATTATTTTTTAAATATTCTTCAAGAACATCTGTAATTGTTACACCAGGATAATCTATATTTTTTGACCTGTTTTTCATTGTTAGAAAACCATTACCACCATTAATTAAGAAGCTATTCGCTGCAACTTTGTAAGTTTTATTATCTTCAAGCGGGCTTCCATTTATTAACACATTGGATATACGATTACCTTTTTTTATTATTGAAGTATAATTTTTATTTAACGACTGTGGACTTTTTGAAACATCTGCTATAAAACTAATTCCTGATACCTGTAAAAAACCACCATGGCTGTATGGCAAACTTGAAACTGATCTTTCCAAAGTTGATTTTATATCTGAGCCTGTAAGTTCAAATAAAACTATGTTATCCTGAAATGGATGCATACTAATAATATCTAAAAGACTTATATTACCGGGGGGTAAAATTTTATCTCCTCTTATTCCTCCACCGTTATGGAAAACTACATCTACCTGTGGAAATTTAGCTTTAATAGCATCAACAATAAAATTACCTCCGGTTGTCTCTCTTGTTCTTACTTCATCACGAATAATGTTTATATACGTTGATGATTGACCAATAATTTTTTTTGATACTTCA
>JBFMGH010000592.1:0-14369 GCA_040752795.1 Cyanobacteriota bacterium | reverse complement strand
GATATTTTTCTGGTATTTTGGGGGGGGGTGTTTTTGGGGGGTGTCCACCCAAAAACACCCTGTAGTAAATTTAAAGCATATATAATTTACTTACGTGGATTGGTATAAGCATTAATGTTTTGCAAAAAGTTTAAACAAATAACCCCCAGCATGTGGAAAAAGAGGCTTGATTTTTCAGTCAATTTTAAATTTTTTGCACAATAAAACTCTGAAGAATTAAAAATATTTAATAACAAAACTAAAATCAGCCATTGGACATATTAGAAATTAAGACTCGAGACTAATTCAGGTTTAGCTAGTAATACTGAGGTATTTAGGTGTAATAAAGCATAAAATTTAAATATAAAGTAAATCGCTACAAAAAGGTAAGCGAAAGGAGAACGAAAATGTTAAGTCCAATTAGTCCATACGAAAACAACAATTATTATCAAAATGGCTATTATAATAATAATTATTCTAATAATAATTATTCTAATAATAATGTTGAAAGGTTTCAAAGGCAAGCACAATTCAATGAATTAGGCAATGAAATGTTTGAAGATACTATGAATGGATTTGCAAGAGATATGAATCCATATGAAAGCAATATTATTAATCCATTCGAGGTTATGAATTCATTGACAAGTGGTTTATTTATGCATCTTTATGCTAATAATATCTATCCATTTGTTAATAATTTATATAACAACATATTTCCCCCATTATTTAACCCAGTAAATTATATACCAGGTAATGAAGATGCTAAAATGTGGGGGGATCCACACTTTAAAGGTGCTGATGGAATGAGATTTGATTTTCAGGGTCAGGCCGGTAAAGATTATAACTTATTTTCAACCAGAGGAATCCATCTTAATGGACATTTTGCATCATATGGTAACGGAAATAATGTTGTAGACAAAACCGGTTTGACCCTAGGAGGACCATTCAATAATGACTCAGTAACATATAATGCTAACGGTGAAGCTGAAGTAAATGGTACAGAAATTCAAGAAGGCCAAACAGTAGAATTGAGTGATGGAAGTACAGCAACACTTCAAGACGGTACTTTAACAGTTACTACACCACAGGGCTATACAATAACGCAAACAGATGTTGACGGACAATATATTGATATTGATGTTCAAACTGGTGCGAATGGAGTATATGACGAAGGATCATTGCCTGGTGGTCTAATTGGTCAAACATTTCATCCAGGCTGGATGTCCCCAAGAGGTTCTGAAATGAATCCTGAGGCCTATGCACAAAGGTTTGAAAGAAATCAATTAACTCCTTATAATACCTGGTCATTTAACCAAATGGCCTAGGAATAGTCTATATATACTTATCCTTGAAAGTAATCTATAGATTCCAGATTATAGAGGCAGGGTGTTTTTGCCTGCGCGGGCAAAAACACCCTATAATAATTTAAAGCCATATATCGTTTACATCCGTGGATTGGTATAAAATCAATCAAGGATAATTATTAACAGTTTCTGGCAACCTTGCCAATTTAGAGAAAGAAAAGATGACCTTCCCACTTTTCCTTTCTCTTTCTATTAGTGAGGAGGAGATTAAATGAATTCAAGTTATAGATCAATTTGAAGAGCTTGTTTTTGTAAATAAAGATCTAATAAAAAAAAGTATTCCCAAAATAATCATTAGTAGACCTGCAAAAATAAAGCTATCAGAATTGCCAAATGTTTTAATGATAGGTGCAGTTAAAATAGGGCATGAAAACTGCCCGATAAAAACACAGGTTGTCATTCCGCCAATGGCTCTGCCCCGCACATTTTCAGGTGCAATGTTAATTAACCAGACACCTAAATTAGGAAATAATAATCCCTGGCCAATACCGGTTATTAACATACCAGGGAAAACAAAATAATATGTTTGTGTTAATGCAATTAAAATGTAGCCGGTTCCAATTAATACAAATGAAAATATAAATATAGTATGATATGAAAACAGTGTTTTAATTTTATCGTAAAACATAGAAGTAATAGCAGCAAATAAAACCAGTGAAGACATTGCTATACCAACGTGTGTATTTGTAACATTGCACAGAGGTTTAAGGTGAAACGGGAATATTACCGGTATCATATATAAAACTACCCAGGAAATAAAAGTTATAGAGTAAATAATGCCTAAGTTTTTAATTGGTAAGGGCTCTTCCTGGTGAACGGAATCTGTTTTATTGCTTATTATTTCAGGTTCATAAATAGAATATATTGCAAATGGAATAACGATGAAAGCAAATGAATAAACAAGAAAAGGTGAGTTCCAGCTAATATCAGCTAAAATCCCACTAAAAAAAAGAAATACAACACCCCCTAAAGCCATAAAAGCAGATTGATAACCCATAAATATATTCAATTTATGACCTTTAAAGTAGTCACCAATTAATGTTGTAAAACCAGTCATAACTCCGGCAGCGCCTATTCCAAGAAATATTCTGGATGCCAGTATAGCAATCAGGTTGTCAAGGAAAAATCCTAGACTTCCTGCTATTCCATAAAGAACCATACTAAATATAAGAATGTTTTTCCTGCCGTATTTATCAAGAATAATACCGCAGAATGGGGCAGAGATACCAATAACTAATGCCGGTATAGTTAATAAAAGCTTGGCAATAAATTCATTGTTATCAATATTTTCAAAGGCCAGGCTTATTTGTGGTATAGCAGGAGCAATAGCAGCACCTGCCATGACAGTCATAGTGCTACCTAAAAGTAATGTAGCATTTCTTATATTATTTTTGAAAGCTAGTTTATCATTAGTCATAAAAGATTTATATAAAACTTAAACATTGTAAATATCTGTTTTAAGTTTATCTAAATTGTTTTTAACAAACTCAACAGTATATTTAAGCCCTTCATCAAAAGATATTTCTTCTTGCCAATTTAAGAGCTCTTTTGCCAGGGTATTATCACAAATTAATTTTAAAACCTCGCTTTTTTCCGGGCGTATTCTGGAATCGTCTTCTATAATACTTACATCTTTACCGAGAATATTAAATATCTTATTGGCTATATCGCCTATTGTCAATGCCTTACCACTACCGATATTTATAACTTTGCCGGTGGAATGCTCACACTCGGCGATTTTTATAAAGCCATTAACAGTGTTGACAACATAATTCATGTCTCTGACAGGACTTAAAGAACCTAGCTTTACTGAATCATGCTTCAACGCCTGAGAAATAATTGTTGGTATAACTGCCCTTAATGATTGCCTGGGGCCAAAGGTGTTAAATGGCCTTATTGTTGTTACTGGTAAATCAAATGATAAAAAATAACTTTCAGCCAGTTTATCGGCAGCAATTTTAGAAGCAGAATATGGTGATTGGCCTTGAAGGGGATGCTTTTCATCAATAGGGGTATAAAGTGCTGTTCCATAAGTTTCGCTAGTTGATGTATGAACAACTTTTTCCACATTATTTTTCAAGCAAGAGTCAAGGATATTTATAGTCCCTTCAATGTTTGTTTTTACATAGTTTAGAGGAGCAACATAAGAGTATGGTATACCTATAAGGGCAGCAAGGTGAAAAACAACATCCTGTTTTGAGATAGCTTTTTGAACGCAATAAGGGTCTTCGATGTTGCCGGCGATTACATTAAGGTTATTTAAAACTTCTTTGTCAAGATATTCAAGGTTGCCCCAGTCATTTCGTGAGTTGTAGCGAATAATAACAGTTACATTATTGCCGAGTTTTAGCAATTTTTCTGCAAGGTGGCTGCCTATAAAGCCGCCTCCGCCAGTTATTAAAACATTTTTGCCGTTTAAATTCATTTTTTCTTTTATACCTCTATATAGTTTTAATTAATTTTTATTTAAATTAAAGAACAAATTTGATATTAACACAGTTTTTTGCAGGAATTAAGTTTAAGAGTTAGCAATGGTTTTTTATCAGCCTGGGGTGCGAATAGGGGGGGGCTTGCTAAAACCTAATTTAGTGTAAATTATGGTAGGTTATGCGGTTAACTATAATGAGGTCTCAGCATAATTTATTTTCAAATTATCAAGGATTAATGGCCCGACTCTATTTTCTGTTTGCCGTGTTATTATGAATATTTAGAATTCATTTAATGCAATTAAAAGGAGTTGTAGGTTGTCAAGTAATAATAAAAGCTTGTATTAAAATACTAGTTTAACTTTTTAACTTCCATTTTGTCTAACAAATTAATGACTTCATTAATTCTTTGTAGTTTTTTTCTGTATATAATTTGTATTTCTCTTTCAAAGCTGAGGTCTTTTTCTTTATCTATCAGTTCTAATGCTTCTTCAAGAGTTCTTGAAGATATAATGTAATAGCCAAAAATGCTAAAGAGAAATAAAGCTACGCCAGCCAGTGCTAAAACAGCACCTATTGAGAACCCCAGGAGTGCGGCCAAAATAATTTGAATGATATTACCAGTTAAAACAAGCTTTTCCATGGTTAATATCATTGCAAGAACCATAGAAAGAAGTATTACGCAATTAAAAATATTTTTTCTTTCAAAACCAATGGGCAAAATCACTAATGAAATAGCAAGACCTAATATGGCCAGTATAACTGCAGAAAATATTTTAACGGGAGTAAATATTATTATTATTACTGCAGTGATTAATCCGATAATAATGCTGTTAATTAAATTAATAGCAGGAATTTTTCTTAAAACATTTTTAATATAAATTTCTGAAATAATATTTTCATCTAAAGGTTCAGCATTAATTAATTTATTTTTTATAGCATTAAGATACTTTTCAATTTTTTGTATATTGCTTAAAGATTCTTCAGCGACTTTTAAATTTTTTTCTTCATCTTCAATTGTTTCCAGAATAATGGTTTCGTTTGGAAGCTGTTTATTTTCATGTATAACAATTAATTGCTTTATATCATTAATTAAAGCAGGAAGAATAGAGTTAATATCTTTTATAAAAATGTTTTTCATATAATTGATATTTAAGTTTAAAAATTATTGAAATCCGTATTTATTTTATAAATTAATGATATTACATTATGCTTAATTTTACTAAAATGTTGAGAATAAAGGAGAGTGAAATAATTGACTAATTTATATAAGATATTTTTTGTTGCTTTATATATTGTATTAATTCAATATATTGTTGCATTTAAAGTAATGGCCAGCGACCTTAACCCAGTTTCAGAGATTCTGGAAGGAAATGATTATATTGAAACACCAGATTATAATAATAAAAAACTGAACTATTATTATTATATTCCACAAATAGTTAACCTTGACAGAAAACAATCACACCCTGTATTAGTCGTTTTGGCTGATCCATTAACTACCAGAGATTCAATTATTACTGAAAATGTTAAAAATTATGCTTCAGAAAAAGGATTTGTTATTGTAGCACCGGAGTTTAATTATGATCAGGAAAGTGTTGATAATAAAACAAGCTATCATTATCCATCAATATGGTCAGGAAAAGCTTTATTAAAAATAAATCATCATATTAAACGTTTTAAGATAAAAACTTCTGGAATCTATTTTTTAAGTTTTTCTGATGGGGCTGAATTTGCAATAAGGTTTTCATTATGGAACCCAGATATGGTTGTAGCCTGTTCTGCCAATGATTTTAAAGATAGTATAATTCCGCTTGAAAAGAATAATGTTAGTTTTTTCATCTCTTATTTATCAGATTTAAATAATGACTCTAAAAATTATATTGAAAGATTTTGTCATGTTGCTAAAATGCTTGGTATTGATGTAGTATTTCAGCAATTTGATACCCGGGATAATTCTTATGACATACAAATCAATGAAAGTCTTAATTTTTTTAATGATGTAAAATATCATTATTCTTTTAAATAAGATAGCTAAATATATCAAAAAATATATCTTATCTTTTAAAGCTATTAGAGATTTATTAACTATGACTCATACAACTATAAATTCAACAGGTATCGGAGATATTTTAGGTAGATCCTGGCGTCATTATAAAAGTTTATTTAAAGACGTAATTTTGTATAGCATAATATCTAACCTGTTTTTTTTGCTGTCATTTATTTTAATATCTATACCAATGACGTATGTTACAAACAAACCCCTTTATTTTAAAAGTATGGGTTTGTATGGTTGTGGTGCTCTGTTAATATTTATAGCTGCTTACTTTGTATTAATATTTTTAAGTATTCCTATTTCAAGGGCATTTTATAATTATATTTCCAAAAAGCCAATAAAGATTTCAGAATTATTTAAGTTTTCTTGCAAAAACTTCTCCCGGGGAATTATTGTAACCGCAATAATATTAGTAGAACTTTCACTTCTGGTTATTATTGATATTGCTCTGGGTGCAATAATATCGTTAATAATAATATTTATACTTGTCTTTTTGGGGTTTGGCCCTATTGCAGGTACAATAGTTATGTATGTAATGTATTATATAATAACATTTATAGCAAGTTTTCAATATTTATTATTTGGTATAAAGATTATTATTTTAGCTTTTGATGAGTGTAGTGTTAAAGAAACCATCAATAAATTTATAGATTTATATAAGTTTAAATCTGTTAATTACATAATAATGAGCTTATTGCTAACAATAATATGGATGTGTTTATTTATGTTTCTTAATTTGCCAGTACTTTTATACCAATATTATGCACAACTGGTATTGGGTTATGGAATAACAGAAAACATTTCTGCTCTGGAATTAGTGCTTTTTAACCTGTGGAATTTTGGAGTTAGTACACTGGTTTGGCCATATGTAATTATAGCTTTATGTAATTATTATTTTCACTATAAAAGTGAAAAAGAGGGGTTTGATTTACAATTGCAAATAAAAGCTTAGTTAAAAACGGAAAAAAGTTTTCATTTTTGATAAGAAATCCTTTATTATATCTTCTCTTTCGGGTATTGTGTCTATTTTTTTGGGTGTTTTAGATATTTGATCAAGTTGAATTTTTCTGCTGGTAATAATTTCACTTATTATCTGGCCAATTGCTGGATCAGCATTGAATAAATCAGAAAATGTATTTTTATCAAGACTAAAAAGTTTGCAGTCTGTAAGAGCTAAAACAGTAACGGTTCTGGGTGAACCGCTTAAAGATGACAGTTCTCCAAATATAGATGGAGAAGAAACAGTGTTGATACTTCTTATATCTCCGTTAATGTCTTCATAAAGAAGCTCTGCATAGCCTTCTTCTAGAATATACATATTATCACCAATTTCACCCTGACGAATAATCATTTCATCAGCAGCAAAGGTTTCTAATTTAACTCTTTTGGCTAGATTTTCTATTTGTTGATCTTTCAAAGGTTTAAGGAAATCAACTGTTTTTAATAATTTCTTCTTATATTCAACTGATAATATATCTTTTTCTTTGACATGTTTTTTAATAAAAGTAGTTCTTATTGGCATAGATACAGGTATTTTTTTTCTTTTAAACTGATACCATAATTTTGAATTAATACCATCTTTTACGGGTATAAATTTTATTAAATCTGGAATATGAACCCTTATTTCGTAATCAATATTAAAATCATTAAATCTGGTAAGAATAACACTATTGTCATATTCTTGCAAAACAAATTCTTGTTGTCTTATAACTTCCATAATAGTATCTTTAACAAGATTTGGAGGTATTTCATAGCTTACCCTGATTTTAATAATCATCATATGAATTGCAGTTGGCCTGGAGTGATTGATAAAAGAATATTTTGAAAAGATGCTATTAGGGATAATAAAATCATCATTATCATAGGTTAAAACATTAGTGGTCATCCAGTTAATATTTTCAATGTTGCCCCCTTTTTTATTGATTAAAACCCAGTCACCTTTAGTTATTGCTTTATGGTATTCTATTGCAAGACCAGAAACAAGGTTTCCAAGAGTGTCTTTCAGGGCAAGCCCTATAGTTAGTGTAAGGATACCAGATGTTACCAGTATGGAACTTTCAAGTTTTAATGTTGTGTTCAGGATAATAAATCCACTAATAATAAAGATTAATATTTCTGCAGTAGTTTGAAGTATTTCAGGAACCTCAAATAATTGAAATTTTTCAATTACATACTTAACTATTAAGTTGGAAAAGATTTTTATTGTTGCTAAAGATATTAGTAATAGAGAAATGGTATGAAGTACTGTGTAGAGTTTTGTCTGATCTTCTGTAAGAAATTGAAGTATTAACCTGATAATTAAAAATAGGTCAATTAAAAACAATGATATTTGTACCCCTTTAGCAGTTCTGGTTTTAACCATAGCCAATAATGTAGGAGTTAATACCACTATTGAAATGGTTAATATTAGAGTGAATATGTATATATTTAAAGCAACCATTTAATTTGAAATCCTCGATGGTTTATTCACTTTTCCATAAATAATTTTTAAATTCTTTATCATCAAGATCATGATCGTAAGGTGTTGTATCATTCAGGCTACCATCTGCGTCTAGGCTATGGTCAAACCCTGAATTGTCATCAAAATCTGTGTCATAAGGAGTGTTGTCATCCAGGCTTCTATCTGAATCGAGGTCATGATCAAACCCTGAATTATCATCAAGGTCATGGTCAGCATCTATTCCAAGGCCTGACCATGCTAGTGGTTGATGTTTATAATAGCTTTCACATGATTGAGCAAAAGTATTAAAAGGATAATGTTTTAAATCATGTACTTCATAATGAAAACTGTGAAATTTGGTGGCTCTGTAATAATTTGCGCAGAATTCCTGCATTTTATTAGCGTGTTCTTTTTCTTGAGCTTGAAGTTGCTCTTTCTCTTTGATTCTTTGAAGATTAATCTGATTGAGTATGTTAGGATTTTGATAAGGCCTATTAATATAATGGCTAAAATCTTTATATGTAGTATTGGCTATAGTTACAGGCGTATAGGTAGTTACTTTCCATGGATGGTTTATATCGCTATCTATAACAGGTACCACATGTACCTCTGGCATAGTATTTATGGCATAAATATCTGCAAAAATTAGCTTTGTTAGGCTCACAGTTCTTGCTATAGCATGATTTTGAATCAATAAAGCTACAACTAAACTAACACTAATAATTGTTAAACAACATTTGTCTTTGATTTTCATTAAATAACTTATTCTTTCCCTTATATAAAATAATGTTTATAAATGATTAATTAAGATCATCAAGATCTCCAGTGTAATCCTGGTCGTGGTCGTAGCTATCGTCATCGTATGGATCCTGGTCGTCACTTTTGTCAGCAGGAGCAGCATTACTATTAGAATTAGAGTTGGTTTCACTATTGTCATCAAGGCTTTGATCAGGTTGAGAATTAAGCCCAGACCATATTAATTGATTATTTTTTTCATAGTTTTCACATGATTCAGCGAATTTGCTAAAACTCATAATATCTCGATGATAGACTTGTTGGTCAAAGGTCTGAAACTTTCTAATCCTTCTATCGCGATAGAAGTTAGCACAGATTTGTTGCATGTTATTGTCATATTCAGAATTAGCAGCTCCCTGTGTGGTTTGAGTGGTGTTTTGAGCACTTTGCTGGCTATATTCAGATTGTTTAGCAAGATCAGGATTGTTATATGGTTTATGAATATAATTTTGGAAATCATTATTAGTGATAGGGGGAGGTGAAATAGGTTGATAGCTTGTACAATTCCAGGGGTGTATAACACCACTTTGTGGAACAGCAGGTGTTGTTGATTCTGGTAGTGTTTGTAATGTATATATATCAGAATAGACAAGATTTTGCCATTTTAAATCAATTGCTTTAAGGTCTAAAACAGTATATGAACAAGAAATAATTAATATGCTTAAAATGAAGAATTTATTTTTCATAAATATTATTCAACTATTTTGTAGAAATTATTATTAAAATTAGCATAAATTTAGGTCAAGATAAATCAACAAATTAGCATAATGGTAATGTAAAATAGAAAATACTTCCCTGTTTTTCAACACTTTCAGCCCATATTTCTCCACCGTGAGCATTAATAATCTCTTTTGATAGATAAAGGCCAAGCCCGGTACCAACTTTTCGGAACTTTTTGGAACTTGTGTAATACAGGTCAAATATTTTATCTAATTCATTTTTAGGTATACCTTTACCATTATCTTTAATGCTAACCAGAAGTTTGTCATTATCTTTTATTGCGTTAATTTCAATATTACAATTATCAGAAGAATAGTTTATTGCATTAGCTATAAGATTTGTTAATACTCGTTTAATTAGTTTTTTATCAATTTTAACAGAGGGGATATTTTTAGAAATAAGACAAATAATACTTTTATTTGTGCCTTCAATCATTGAATTTAGCTCAGATATGCACTTATGGGTTAAATTATAAAGGTTATCTTCTTCTGTATGAAGCTCTATAGATTTTGACTGGTATTTATAAACATCTAATAATGTATTAACAAGTTTGATTAATTCATCATTTGAATTGAGCATATTTTCAGCTGCAATGGTTTGTTTTTCATTTAACTTTCCGTAAGATCCTTTTATCATATATTTTAAAGTATGGTTTTCAGCCAGTAAGGGCACCCGGAGATCATGAGATAGAGTGGCAATAAAGTTTTCTTTCATTTTTTCTGAATTTTTTCTTTCAGAAATATCATTTATAGCAATTGCAAATTTGTTTATTTCTGGTGAAAAAACGTTTATGCTGACGTGTTTATCAAGGAATGAAATATATGTTTCAAAATATGTTGATCCACCTTCTATAGCTATTTTTGAAAATGCTTCAAGCATAGGAGGACGTTCTAATTTAAATATTTCTGTTACGGTTTTTCCGATAAATTCTTGTTTATTGAGATGAAATATTGTTTCGAATGCTTGATTAACATCAATAAACATATAATTAATAGGCTTGCCACTGTCATCATAAATAATAGAATGAATACCAACACCTTCATTCATATTGTTAAATAGATTTTTATATTTAGCTTCAGACTTTTTAAGTTCTACTATAGTATCTTTATGTTTTTTTTGTTGCAATGTTAATGCTTCTTCTTTAGCCTGCAATTTTTTATTTTGTAAATTCAATAAGTCATTAGCATGTTTGATTTTTATCAATAGTTCATTAAGTTCCTGTGTTCTGGCTTGAATGGATTCTTCAAGGCTCTGACGTTCCTTAATAAGGGTTAATTCCAGCTGTTTGCGTTGGGTTGTATCTCTGATGGCTCCTAAAATATAACAGGAATTTTTAATATTTATTGTAGAGAAAGATATTTCTGCAGTAAATTCTTTACCTTCCTTTGTTATCAGGGTCTTTTCAACGATATTATTAAACATTTCAATATTGGGGCTTGTTTTAAAATTGCTATACATTAGAACGCAAGATTTAAGCACACTTTGTGGAATTATTAAGTCATAAATTTTTTGTCCTAAAGCCTCTTCAGAATTATAACCAAATACTTTTTCAGAAGCTTTATTCCAGTATACAATAAGGCCATCAATGTTTGTCATTACAAGTGCATCAAGCGTAGAGTCAGCTATTAATTTATAGGCTGATTTTTCTTTTATTAACTGTTCTAGTTCAGCTTTTATATTACTATTTTCAATAAAATTATTTTCAAATAAGCTTGTATAATAATTAGAATTGCTGTTAAGCAAGATTCCCTCATCTGTTTTATTAATTGAACAGGATTCTTGATCTGTTTTTTGTTGCATTTAAAGGACTCCTGAGGTTAGAAGTATATTTAATTATTTTAGGTAATAAAATAACATATAAGTATTAATTTTTATAGCTATCAATATACTCAAAGAACAAATTAATGATTAGATGCAATTAAAGTATAAATAAACAAGAAAGAATTGCGGGTAATTTTTTGCCCTCTGTGTGGATAAAAAATGCCCTGCTAAAAAGTTTGTATGGTTTAAATTGAACTATTTAGCTATTAATACTAACGAAAAAAGAAGATCCGCTTAAATTAGTCAGGTTAAATTATTTAATATGGTTGCTATAATTGATAATATCTGTTGTTTACATATAAAATAGCTACTATACTAAGCCACGGAAGTAAACGATATATGGCTTTAAATTATACCAGGGTATTTATGTTTGCGCAGCTGGCAACAACACCATGCCTCTATAATCTGGAATCTATAGATTACTTTTAAGGATCAGTATATTTGAAAGAATTCAGGTAATATATAAGGTAATCTTTTATTTTTTGATAATATAAAATTTATTTTACATTAGTATACATTTGTATTTGTTTTAAATACTATTTCTATCCCGGTTACTTCGTGAATTTTTATACACACAAAAACACACCCTGCAACCTCCTCGCTGATTCCTGATTTGTAAGTAATCTGGGCTATACTAAAGACCTGTTCCTAATAGAGATATTTGTATAACTGAAGTTTTATAAAATATCAGAAGTCAGCGGCCTTTTTAGGCACGGTGATTTCTTCTATTGTAGCAGTTGTTAACGACATTATAAAAAAGGGCAGTTATACCAATCCACGGAAGTAAACGATATATGGCTTTAAATTATTATAGGGTGTTTTTGCCTGCGCAGCTGGCAAAAATATCTGGCCTCTATGATCTGGAACCTATAGATTACTTTTAAGGATCAGTATAAACATTCAAAATTAATTATTTGAGGAATTAAATTTAATTTTATTTTTAATGGCTTGAATTCTGGCAGCGGGAGACATTGCAACAAGTTGTTTCCCAAAATAATGTAATTCAAGCAGGCTTAAACGATCATCAATGCTGAAATCGGGAGACGTTTTGTTAAATGTTTCAGTTTCAAGTCGGTTAATATCGGATATAATATATTTAAAATCTTCTTCCTGTAGTTGTTTTACCGGGGGCTGCATATTGCCGGGTGCTGGAAAATGAGGTTGAAAAGATGGTTGCCCCGCAGGGAGTGGATTGTTATAAGACTGGTCTGAAGGGAAATTATTTTGTGGTTGTTCTATAGCTGTTTGTGAATTATAGCTATCAAGATCCTTGCCAGAAATAACTGTGTAGCCTTTATCTTGAAGATTTGTTATAAGCTTTTTAAAATATTTGCCAGGAAACATCCCACCAGAAGAGCTGCCATCAATTTGAACATCTGGCCCTACCTGGCTTAAATTGACGGAAAACTCCCAGTTTGTATCAGATTCCGGAACATAATAACTGGAGTCTTTATTTTGTTGAAAATAACCACCGCTGGTAGTTGTTTTAACATAAATCTGAAATAAACCTTTATCAGGGTTAATGTATTTGAATGTCCAGTTATTAGAGATAACAATTGTCTGTATCATATCTGTAAGACTTCTAAAATCAGTATTTCTAACAATCGCTCTTTGCTGGGTTGACCAGCCAGCAATAAATATTATTGATATAATTAAGAAAAGGCTTAACAATATTGATCTTTTCATTTTGCACTCCCTGTTAAAGCTGTAAAATCTGGTTAGAATGAAGAAATACTTTTGTAATCCTTTTATCAAGTGTGTTGATTAATTTTTCTTTACATTAAATACAATTATAGCAATTAAATATCTTCATAATCATTATAAATATAATTGTAAATTATAAAAAAAATGTTTATCAGCGTAATAATAGGGTTGTAAAGATGAATACGATTTTTCCTACAGATAATTCTGGTGTAACGCGTTATAATTGGTATAAAAGAAGAGTGCCACCCGGTCAGGATAAAAAGGTTTTAAAAAGATGGATATCTACCATGAAATCAGGTGATTTTCGTAGAAATGCCAGTCTTGACGGTGGCAAAATAAAATTTAATGATGGTAAAGATGAATTTTGCATTTCTGTTGTAGATGATTCTGATTTAAAAGCGGTTGACGTAACAAGTAAATCTGGCGGTAAATTCCATCTGGTTAACTATGGAACATTTCTCCGCTGGAAAGGTGCTATAATAACCGATAGCGTACCTCGTTCTCTTGAAGGTTTAATGGATAAATTTATTCAAACTTTTGAAGCAGCACAGTCAGCTATTCAAAAAAGATCTGAAGATGCAGCAGAAAATGTTATGCCATCTGGCGGACAATTTAGCTGGTTGAAAAAATTATAGTTCATTTTTAATAGAATAAATTTGATTACTAATCTGCTTATTGAAAAAAGTAAGCTAATAACTTTTATAAATCATGGAATAAAGGCTAATGAAGGGATGGTTTATAATATTCCCCTGTAAATCTAGTTCTCTTAAGAATTTATCAGGGTAAATTTTGTTTCTCTTGATAACAATTGCTACTAACATATTTGTAATCTTAGTAAAATCAATATTTATTACAATCATTCTTTACCCTATTAACCCGGTTAATTCGTAAATTTGTTACAAACTCTCAAGGCTCAAGTAATGACTTAAGTTAAAGATTTATGCATTTAACACACTGTAAATATTTAACAGGGACCTGGTTTTAGAGGATCGGGCCAAAAAGGGCCACCCTGCGGCCCTTTGGGGCCCTCGGCAAAGATCTATTTCCGAAACTTTGTGAATAAT